>JAZRXC010000053.1:0-2716 GCA_045600025.1 Lachnospiraceae bacterium | reverse complement strand
CACATCAAAACGTACACCACGTCTATCAAGCCTTTGAACCACACTTTTCTGCGAATTAAGGTTCTTAAGCTTTTTGATACGCTTACCTAAAAGCAGTTCCAAAAGGCTCTTTGTAAGCTCAGGGCATTCGCCCATGATTTTCGAAAAACACAGATCATTGGTAAAACTATACCTGGAATCCAAGTTACACATATGCTCCTCCTTATTAAGTTGTATTTCTACAAGGCGCAATCGGTCCGAACGGACTTAAGATAATCAGAAAAACCGGATATGCTGTTGTAGATAGAAGGATGTTAGCACATGTGAAAAACAAAATCTACAAATGTGACAAATCGTTACAAAAACAGGCTCTGGGGCAGGCAAAACGCGCAAAAATGTGACGCTGTGATTACACAAAAAAGCCGCCGCATTTAGGCGACGGCTGAAATTATTTTTTGATTACTGTTTATCAGCTGCGAGTTTCTTCTGGAGCCAATCTTTTCCGTCAACGAAGCGGGATACAATGAATGAAACAACGTAGTCGCCGGACGAATTAATCATAGTAGCGGGCGGGTCAACGATATTGCCGATAGCTACAAGGATAGGGAATGCAACTTCCATCTTGTCTGAGAAGAAAAGTGAGCAGATAATGAACTCTCCGATATATCCGCCACCGGGCACGCCGCTCATACCAACTGATGAAAGAACTGCAACGATAAGGATAACGGGAAGCTTCTCCCAGCTCATATCCTGTCCGAAGAAAGCCATCAGGAATGCAATCTTAAGAACGCAGCTGAAGCAGGAACCGTCCATATGAGTTGTTGCACCGAAAGGAATAACTATCTCCGCAACATCTTTTGATATACCGGTATCTTCTGCCACTTCAAGATTGGTAGGAATCGTAGCTACTGAAGAGCAGGTACCGAGAGATACTACTGCCGGGCGGGTAATGTGTCGGAACATAGCCCTAATTGCACCCTTGCCGCCGCCGAATGCTGCGAATATCGGGAATGCTGTGAAAATATAAACAAAGCACAGTATGTAATAAAGAAGGATTGCTTTTCCGCCGCTGGCAAATATGTCAGTACCATAGTCAGACATCAGATTAGCAAAAATTGCGAAGAATGCAATCGGAGCATAGTAAGTAGCAATCTTAACGAACTTAAGCATAACCTTTGAAAGATCATCAAGGAACTTACCTACTGGTGTCTCCAATCCGCCGTTTGCATTAACAGCAAATCCGAAGAGAATTGAGAAAACTATCAGAGGAAGCATTGCTTTACGTGAAAGGAGACCGACAAAATCGCTTGCTGTGAAAAAGTTCGTAAGTAATTCTCCGATTGAGGCATATTCAAAATTCTCCTCGGTAGTAGCCTGCGCTATTGAAGAAGATATTTCCGGAGGGAATACCTTTAAAAGAACAAACATGATAAAAGCAGCTATTGCACCGGTTATTACAAATACTGCGAGAGTCACGCCGAGAATCTTGCCGGAACGCTCTCTCTTGGTATTTGCAATCGAACTTGATATTGAAGCAAATACAAGCGGCACAACCATACAGAACATCATGTTGATGAAGATTTGTCCGAACGGCTTAATTGCAGGTGCAGCATCAGGCCAGATAGCTCCAAATACAGCACCGAGAATCATAGCAAGAATCATGATTCCTAAAAAAAGGTAATTCTTTGATATCGATTTTTTATCCATGGAATTTCTCTTCCTTTCTCCCTGTTTTATTGGGAATAAAATTATTATATCACATTAAATGCAAAATAAATAGCATTTTATGCTAAATTTATTGCAAATAGTGCTTTTTATTCGGCGATCCGCTCACGCGATGCCGTACTCTTGCCGGTACGCTTAGGAGAAACGCCATATTTATCGCGATATGAACGGAAAAAACTGCTGTAACTTGTAAAACCGCTCAGTTCCGAAGCAGCTGCCATGCTTCTCCCGCTGTCGATCAACTGCTTAGCAAGGAACAGACGTTTATCTGTTACAAATTCTTTTACCGTATATCCGGTCTCCGCTTTGAAAACATGCATAAGATACGAACGGTTAACGTGAGTCTCCTTCGCTATAGCATCAATATCAAGTTCATCTGTAATGTTGTCGGAAATATAATCGATAGCAGAAAGCACTATCTTATTAGTTGATACCGGTCTTGCAAATTCTTTCTTGCTTCCGCTTGTAATATCACCTAGTTCTATCAGAAATGCAGTAAGTCTGCTCTCCTGCAAAAGCAGTGCCAGACTGCTCTGTGCGCAATAATCATCTGATAATCTGCGAGCATCTTCTTCTATGAGCCGCCTAACCTCGCCTGTGGAAATAACGTATTTGCCGCAGGAAGAGCTCAAATCAAAAGCCCTGCCAAGACCGGGGCGGCGACCCAAGAAGTCAGAAGAAAGATATATTATTATACGCTCGTATTCATCACCATAGTGCAGAAGCGGACGGTGGATCATACCGGCACGAACCAGCACTATGCTCCCTGAATCGAGAGAATACTGTTGTTCTTCTATCATGTATCCGATATGGCCGCGCAAAAGTATTACAAGCTTATCAAAGTCATGATAATGCGGGAGCACTTCCTGTGACGGAATGCCCACGTTATAGAACACTCTGAAAGGTTCATGTAAATATCCACGCTCAGAAGGTATAATTACTTCGCCCATGACTGCCTCCGAGGTGAATATACTACTAAATGCGATTTTTTGCAATAAAAAAATAAAAAACT
>JAZRXC010000052.1:0-7695 GCA_045600025.1 Lachnospiraceae bacterium | reverse complement strand
TTCATAGTCACAATGGATACCTTTCTCCTGATGAATACGAACGCCGTTATGATGAAGCTTTAAGGAATGCTCGTAAACTCGCCTGCTAATGAGAAAAGCTTCTCATTTTAATTTGTACTATTTATTGACAGAGGAGCAAACTTATGTTAAGGAGGTCAAAATGGTAGATTTATCACATGTACGTAAGGAATATCCCAACGCGACGCCTTTGGAAGATGTTACTGTTACAATCAACAAAGGGGACGTAATTGCAGTCATCGGGCCGTCGGGCACGGGCAAATCCACTCTAATCAGATGTATTAACCAGCTGGATAAAGTCACCTCAGGTGAAGTCATATTTGATGGCAAGAACCTGGTGGACCCCCGTCAATATGATGAAAAAACAAGGCGTAAGATAGGCATGGTATTCCAGAGTTATAACCTGTTCTCACATATGACCGTTCTGGAAAATGTAGCCTATGTACCGATTCACATGCAGAAGCTTCCGCGTAAAGAGGCTTATGATAAGGCTGTTTATTATCTGCGCCAGGTAGGTATGGCAGACAGACTATACAACTATCCGAGTCAGCTTTCAGGCGGGCAGATGCAGCGCGTGGCCATCGCGCGCACCCTGGCTACCGAGCCTGAACTGATACTGCTTGATGAACCGACCTCGGCTCTTGATCCTACGATGGTGGGCGAAGTTGAAGCAGTTATCAATACGCTCGCAGCGGGTGGAGCTACCATGATGATAGTAACACACTCAATGAATCTCGCACGTAATGTTGCCAATCGTGTCTTTTACATGGATCAGGGCGGTATATATGAGGACGGCACACCGGAGCAGATATTTGAACATCCGCAGAAGGAACGCACACGTGCTTTCATAGAAAGAATCAAAAATCTCACAATACATATCGATTCGCTTAATCACAGCGTAGTAGAGTCTGTCGCCGCAATCGACAATTTCACATTCACCTACCGTATATCCAAAGATCTCAGCAGACATATGCAGTCACTGTTTGAAGAGCTTTGCATACAACTGATTATGCCTCATATGGGTGATGCTCCCGATATAAAGGTGACATTTGAATACATAGAGACGACAGGAGAAACCCGAATAGTTATCGAATATCCGGGGGAATCATACAATCCGAAAGACACGGCTGATGGTGTAGCACTCTCATTGATAAATTCATATTCAGCTGATTACAGTCATGAAGTATCAGATGGCGTAAATGTCATCAAGCTGAAGGTAGTATGAGGGGAGGTGCTGTTATGAAGAAAATCAGAACATATACCGTTATTATCGCCGCTGTCTTAGCGCTTTCTATGCTTATCCCCGCCTGCGCCGGTAAAGATAAAGGGCAGAAATTCTTTTCAATAGATGAGCTTAAAGCACCCGGCACCACCATATCAATGTGGCAGGGCTGCGGATATGAATCCTACGTTGAGGAAGCCTTCCCCGATGCAAATAGAGTATACGGCTCATACGTACCTGATCTGGCACTCAATGTCAGGCAGGACAAGGCAGATGCCCTCGTACTCGGTGAAACATTTTATAATTATTTCCACGATGACTTAAGTGACATAGTCGTGCTTGAAGGCAATATAGGTGAAATTAACTCCGCAGCCATTTTTTCAGAATCCGGCACGGGCAAATCACTGCTTACCAACTTTAATACATGGTTAGTCACTGCAACAAACAACGGCACCATCTCTGAGCTTAGAGAAAAATGGCTCGGTCCCGATTCGCAGGATGCGGATGTAGATTACAGCAATCTCGATGAAAATAATCTTCACATCCGTGTCGGTGCAGCCAGTGATGAGCCGCCGTACGCATTTATTAAGGGTGACCACCTTGTAGGTTTTGACGTAGAAACCATAATGAGATTCTGCGAAGATTACAAATACTATCCTGAATTTACTGCAGATGACTATGACGCAATGGTCACCGCCATACAGGTAGATAAGTATGATCTCATCGTAGCCGGCTACGAGATATCGGAAGAACGTGAAGAAAGTGTCACATACAGCAATCCCCTTAATACTTCACGGGTCATTGTCGGTGTAAAGGGAGAGGCGGAAAAGGTCAGCTTCATTGATTCTGTCAAAAAAAGCTTTAAGCGAACTTTCATAGATGATGACAGATATATGCAGTTTATTGACGGTATAAAGACCACCTTTATACTCACATTCGGCAGTGTGCTTTTAGGTACCATTCTGGGCTTTGGCATATACCTTTTGTATCGTGACGGAGGTAAAGCAGTCCGCAAGATATTTGATATTTTATCAGTGCTTACGCACCGCATACCAGCGTTGGTACTGCTTATGGTCATCTACTACATCATATTTGCAGACGTCGCCATCGAGCCCGTACTGGTTGCTATCATACTGTTTACATTGCTGTTTGCGCTATCTACATTTGAGGCTCTAAGTCTCTCTGTTGGTGCAGTCGGCAAGGGGCAGGTTGAAGCTGCGTTCACTCTCGGCTTTACCAAGAACGAAACTTTCTTTAAGATTCTGCTACCTCAAGGCATGCCGATATTCCTCTCCAACTATAAAGATGCAATCGTATCCACCCTGCTTGAAAGCTCAGTAGTAGGTTACATTACAATAGTTGATCTTACACGTGTGGGAGATATCATCAGAAATAACACCTATGAGGCCTTCTTCCCGTTGATTGCAGTTGCACTGTTCTATCTCTTCTTGTCAACAGCAATTATTGCGCTTGTAAATATAATTGAGCGAAAAATCAATCCTGAGAACCGCACGCAGAAGCAAGTGCTGATGGCGGTGCTCGGAAATGAGATAGATCAGGTCGAGAAATAGGTGGCGGTTCGAATCCACCATTACATACGAAAAGACACAGGTCTTACCTGTGTCTTTTCGTATGTACGGAGAGGATGGGATTCGAACCCATGCGCCCTTTCGGACAAACGGTTTTCAAGACCGCCTCGTTATGACCACTTCGATACCTCTCCGAGTCGCGTCATGCGCAACGTGTATGCTATCATAGATTGGCTTCTATGTCAACATCTATTAAGCAGTCGGAAGCTTAAATGAGCTCTTAAGTGAAACAATACGGTTAAATACCGGTGCTCCCGGAGCAGAATCCTTAAGGTCCGCTACATAAAAACCGTTTCTGACAAACTGGAATTTGTCATCTGCCACAGCATCCATAAGTGCCGGCTCAACAAAAGCTTTCACAACTGTGAGAGAATTAGGATTCAGATTCAGACTGCCGTCCTCCTCGTTATATACACCCTTCTCCTCATCAACGATATTCTCATACAGACGAACCGTGGCCTGTCTTGCAGTTTCAGCTGCAACCCAATGAATGGTGCCCTTAACCTTGCGTCCTTCAAAACCGCTTCCGCTCTTTGTCTCAGGATCATATGTGCAATGAATCAGGCAAACCTTACCATCTTCATCCTTCTCATAACTCGTGCAGGTTACGAAGTAAGCATTCATCAGGCGAACCTCGTTGCCCGGGAATAGGCGGAAATACTTCTTAGGCGGTTCTTCCATAAAGTCTTCGCGCTCAATATAAATCTCGCGACCGAAAGGAAGCTTACGACTGCCGAGTTCCGGATTTTCTAAGTTATTAGCAGCGTCCAGATACTCTATTTGCCCCTCTGGATAGTTATCGATAATAACCTTCACGGGGTCGAGCACAGCCATCATACGCGGCTTCTTAAGCTTGAGATCCTCACGGATGCAATACTCAAGTGCAGGCATCTCAGCGATAGACTGGCTCTTGGATATGCCGCTTATCTCAACAAACATGCGTATAGCTTCAGGGGTATAACCACGGCGGCGAAGTCCGCTGATTGATACAAGTCTCGGATCATCCCAACCGTCAACTATGCCGTCTTCTACAAGCTTCTTGATATAACGCTTACCGGTAACAACGTTCTTTAAATAAAGCTTGGCAAACTCTATCTGACGAGGCTTGGGATCAAATCCGCACTCGGTAACTACCCAGTCATAAAGCGGGCGATGGTCTTCGAACTCAAGCGTGCAGATAGAATGCGTAATGCCCTCAACTGCGTCCTCAATCGGATGAGCAAAATCATACATCGGGTAAATGCACCATTTGTCACCGGTATTGTGGTGCGTCATATGGGCAACGCGGTATATGATGGGATCGCGCATATTGATGTTAGGTGATGACATATCAATCTTTGCGCGAAGAACAAGCGAACCATCTTCGTACTTACCTGCGCGCATATCTTCAAATAACTGCAGATTCTCTTCCATAGGGCGCTCACGATTAGGATCGTCCTTTCCGGGCTCGGTAAGCGTACCGCGGTATTCACGAATCTCATCTGCACTAAGGCTGCTGACATACGCCTTGCCCTTCTTAATGAGATCTACTGCGCACTCATACATCTTGTCGAAATAATTTGATGCAAAGAAAAGTCTGTCCTCGTATTCAGCACCGAGCCATGCTACATCCTGCTTGATTGACTCTACAAACTCAGACTTTTCTTTAGTCGGATTGGTGTCATCAAAACGCAGATTAAACTTGCCGCCGTACTGCTTAGCAAGTCCTGAATTCAGGATTATGGATTTGGCGTGGCCGATATGAAGATATCCGTTAGGCTCCGGCGGAAAGCGGGTGTGTACTGTGTCATACACGCCTTCTGCCAGGTCTTTATCTATAGCCTGCTCAATAAAATTGCGAGAAACTTTTTCCTCGCAGTCAGAAGTTTCCTGTGTTGTTTTTATTTCATCACTCATGGAAAATACGCGAACTTTGCCGCTCCTCTCATTCTCTGATATACACGCCGTGTTCTTCCCAATAATCAAGGAGTTCCTGCACTGCATCTTCAGCCCAGGTTTCGTCTAATTGTTGGGGTTTAGTCTCGGGTGTTTTTTTCTTTGTGTCTTTTTTTTCTGTGTTTTTCATAACTATTTGATTATATATTTCAGGTCAATCTAAGTCAAGCGCATATACGGCGCATTTAGCATAAGGCAAACGTGCCGACGAAGCTCTGCGCACTGATACGCACCGTAAGAGGCGCCCGACGGATGCAGGAGAGGCGCCTACGGCGTCCGACTACAGTGGAAAACGAGCCAACGCAGTTGGCGACAAATTGGTCCGTCGAGTTGTGCCTCTTTAAGCGTGCGGGGAAGATGCGCAGAGCAAGGAGGCGGCGAAGACGAGGTAGGCGTCGCGACACGTTTGCCGTTGCAAATGCGCCGCTATTTCATAACAAACCGACAATTAAGAAAGTAGCATATGCTGCGAGCCAGGCAAGCACGCACTGGAAGATGATGACAAAAGCCGCCCACCAAGCGCCAAGCTCACGCCTAATCGCATTAATAGCCGCAACACACGGAGTATAAAGAAGGCAGAAAACAAGAAGCGCCGCAGCAGAAGGCACGGAAAGTTCAGCCAAAAGAGCCTCCGAACCGCCATATAAAACCATAAGCCCTGACACAACACTCTCCTTAGCCATAAAACCGGTAATAAGCGAAGTAACAATCTTCCAGCTGCCGCAGCCCCAAGCCGAAAAAGCCGGAGCAATAAGACCGGCAAGAAGAGCCAGAATACTAAGTGACGAATCTGCCACAAGATTAAGATGAAGGTCAAATGATGTAAGAAGCCAGATGATAATACTAGCTATGAAAATAACCGAAAAAGCACGCTCTAAGAAATCTTTTGCCTTATCCCAAAGAAGATGAAGGACGTTCTTAAGGCCCGGCATACGGTAATTAGGAAGCTCCATAACAAAAGGAACGGCCTCACCCTTAAACGCCGTTTTCTTAGCAACAAGCGCAACCAAGATACCTAAGATAATGCTGAGCAAATACAGCCCAACCATAATAAGTCCACCACGCTTCGGGAAGAAAGCTGCAACAAAGAAACCGTAGATAGGAAGCTTAGCCGTACAACTCATAAAAGGCGTAAGCAGAATTGTCATTTTTCTATCACGCTCTGACGGCAAAGTACGACTCGCCATAACGGCAGGAACAGTGCACCCGAAACCAATAAGAAGCGGAACTATTGATCGCCCGGATAAACCAATCTTACGCAGGAGCTTATCCATAACGAAAGCGATGCGCGCCATATAGCCGCTATCCTCAAGAAGCGACAAAAACAGGAACAATGTAACAATAATCGGAAGGAAAGAAATAACGCTGCCGACACCTGCAAAAATTCCGTTGATTACAAGCGAATGTAGCCAATCCGCAGCACCGCCTGCGATAAGCGCCGAAGAAACTAATTCTGCCAGCGCATTAATGCCACGCTCAAGCAGTCCCTGAAAAAAAGCGCCTATCACATTAAAGGTCAGATAGAACACCAGCGCCATGATAAGAATAAATGCCGGTATTGCGGTATATTTGCCCGTAAGAATCTTATCAATATTTTTACTTCTTACGTGCTGCTTGCTGTCGTGGGGTTTGATAACACTCGTTGCGCAGACTTTGTTGATAAAGCGGAAGCGCATGCGCGCGATAGCCGCCTGCCCGTCAAGGCCGCTCTCCTCCTCTAGCTGGCGGATAGTATGCTCAATCAATTCGCGCTCATTTTCATCAAGATGAAGCGCATCAATAACCAGCTTATCTCCTTCGACAACTTTTGTCGCGGCAAAACGAAGCGGAATACCCGCCGCCTCAGCATGGTCCTCAATCGTCGCCATAACCGTATGAAGACATCTGTGCATGGCACCGCCATTTGCATTCTTCTCACAGAAATCGTGTTCAACGGGCTTTTCCTGATATCTTGCTATATGAACAGCGTGACGAATCAGCTCATCAACACCTTCATTTTTTACCGCGGAGATAGCAACGACAGGGATGCCAAGCGCATGCTCAAGCTCGTTAATATCTATTGAACCGCCGTTCTCTCTGACCTCATCCATCATGTTAAGCGCCAGAACCATAGGAATGCCGAGTTCCATAAGCTGCATCGTCAGATAGAGATTTCGCTCAATATTTGTCGCGTCTGCAATATTAATAATGCAGGCAGGTTTTGTATTAATAATAAAATCGCGGGAAACTATTTCTTCGTTAGAAAAAGGTGACAGCGAATATATGCCCGGAAGATCCGTAACGAGAGTATCTTCTATTCCCCTGATTTGCCCGTCTTTTCTGTCAACTGTAACACCGGGAAAATTACCGACGTGCTGATTTGAACCCGTGAGCTGATTAAAAAGTGTTGTTTTACCGCAGTTCTGATTACCGACCAGGGCAAATGTAATAATATCCCCCTTAGCAAATGCCGGTTTAGCAGACCTGTCGTGATATTTGCCGGATTCGCCAAGACCCGGATGCATTGCTTTTTTAGTAGTCTTTTTCTCAATTGGTCCTGCATTAACACCGGGTTTAATGCCGATATGTTCAGCTTCTTCCAAACGAAGCGAAAGCTCATAATCATGCACGCGCAGCTCCATCGGATCACCCATGGGTGCATATTTCTCAAGTGTAACCATAGATCCGGGAATAAGCCCCATGTCGAGAAAATGTTGTCTGAGTGCGCCTTCACCGCCGACGCTTTCAATAATAGCCGATTCGCCTATTTTGAGTTCTCTTAAATTCATCACAAACCATCCTCATCTCAGTTAGCCGTTGCTAACTAAAAACAAGTTAGCACATGCTAACTCGTTTGTCAATATCATTTGCGCTTAGATATGATTATTATATCAGCGGATTGCCTGCAAAAAGAAAGATGTTTTTAACTATCCAATTGACCAGGATTATTCC
>JAZRXC010000051.1:0-18616 GCA_045600025.1 Lachnospiraceae bacterium | reverse complement strand
ATACTAAATGATACATCATCAACTGCCTTGAGCGGTTTGCTTCCGAAAAGGCCTGTGCTGATATTGAAATACTCTTTGAGGTTCTTGACCTCCAGCAATGTGTGACCTTTTTCTGCCATTACTTATCACCGCCTTCTGCTGCTGAAAAATCATCTTCTTTAATATCTTCCAGCTCAATAGTTCCGTTCTCGATGCCTTCTTTTATGTTAATCCAACAACCTGCTGCATGATCTGCATTGATCTGGATTGAAGGGCACTGACCTGTCATACAAATCTTCATGGCTTCTTCGCAACGGGGCAGGAACGGACATCCTTTAGGCATATTCAGAAGATCGATAGGTGTACCGGTGATGGGCTTAAGCTTCGTACCTGCCGTCTCGGCGGTAGGAATGGATCTCATAAGTCCTCTGGTGTATGCATGCTTGGGATTGTAGAATATCTCATCTGCAGTACCCTGCTCACATATCTGTCCGGCATACATTACGATTACTTCATCACACATCTGAGCAACTACGCCAAGGTCATGAGTAATCAGAATGATTGCCATACCGAGCTCTTCCTGAAGGGACTTCATAAGCTCAAGAATCTGTGCCTGGATAGTAACGTCAAGTGCGGTAGTAGGCTCATCTGCAATCAGAATATCCGGCTCGCAGGCAAGTGCCATGGCTATCATAACACGCTGACGCATACCGCCTGACAACTCGTAAGGATACTGGTGAACGCGCTTCTCCGGCTCGTTAATATTAACTAAACGGAGCATCTCAACTGCACGCTCTTTAGCCTGCTCCAGGTTACGGTCGGTATGAAGCAGAATAGCCTCAACCAGCTGATGACCTATAGAGTATGTAGGGTTCAAGCTTGTCATAGGATCCTGGAATATGATGGATACCTTATTGCCGCGGATTGTATGCATGAGCTTTTCATCTGCGCCAACCAGTTCCTGACCATCGAGCTTAATGCTTCCGCTCTTGATCTTACCGGTAGGGGCAAGAATCTGCATAATTGAATATGCTGTAACAGATTTTCCGGAACCGGACTCGCCAACTATGCCGAGTACCTTACCATGATCCAGGAAAAAGCTGATACCATTAACTGCTTTTACTTCGCCTGCATCCGTAAAGAAGGATGTGCGCAGGTCTTTTACCTCAAGTAATGACATGTCAATTTCCTCCTTTAACCGTTGAGCTTCGGATCAAATGCGTCGCGCAGACCATCTCCGAACAGGTTCAGTGACAAAACAATAAGTGATATAACAATCGCCGGAATTACCAGACGATAAGTATACGTCGTAATACCGTTAAGGGCATCTGATGCAAGTGAGCCCAGTGAAGGCATAGGCGCATTTACACCAAGTCCGAGGAATGACAGGTAGCTCTCTGTGAAGATCGCATTAGGAATCTGCAGTGCGGTTGAAATAATGATAACACTTATGCAGTTCGGAAGCAGATGCTTCTTAATAATCCATGAGCCCTTGGCTCCTGTTGCCTGAGCTGAAAGTACATATTCCTGCTCACGAAGAGAAAGAATCTGACCACGAATCAGTCTGGACATTGATACCCAGTACAGAAGGGCAAATACTATGAACAAGCTGATAATATTTGAACCGATTCTCTCAAGAATAGTTCCTTCAAGGTCAAGTGCTACTTTGAGAACTGATGCAAGCAGGATAACCATAAGCATATCAGGCAGCGAATAGATGATATCAACTATACGCATAATTACAAGGTCAACCTTGCCGCCGCAGTAACCTGCTATGGAACCAATCGTAAGTCCGATAACAAGAACTATGATACTTGCAAAGAAACCTACGGCAAGAGAAATACGTGTTCCGTATACGACACGGATGAAGTAGTCACGTCCTGCACTGTCAGTACCGAAGACATGCGGGAATACATCCTTTTCTACAACTTCACCACTCTCCCAGTCCTCAACTGCTTTGGTATACTTCTTATATGTAAGGTATCCGGTCTCGTAGCCATTCTCAAGTAAGAACTTGGCTCTTGACTTACTGTCATCATCGACATCCGGATTTTCTTCACGGTATGCTTCAAAAGCCTCGTCAGTAACCTTTGTATACTCGGCATACTGCTCTTTTGTCATAGCACTGCCGGTTGCAAGCCACTGATTATAAAGAGCATACTGCTCTTTCTGAGTCATCTCTGTAGTTCCGAAAGTAAACGGAGCCAGATTGTTGTAGGATGCATCAACAGGCTTCTTGGGAACTACTCCGAGCTGCTGGTCATAGGAATAAGGCCAGAAAATAGGAATAATAACAGAAGCAAGTGTGATCAATACAACAATAATGAATGCAAGTGTTGCAATCTTATTCTTAAGCAGTCTCTTCAGGCCATCCTTAAAGAATGTGGATGAAGGACGCATCTTTACCATGTATTCTTTGTCTTCGTCAGTTGCAGGTATAAACTGGTCAAGGTCAACCTGCATACTGAAAGGTTTTCTCATCATCTTCATCAGGTCTGCCTCCTTACTCCAGATTAATACGAGGATCTGCTATCTTGTAGCAAATGTCGCTGACAAGGTTCATAACTACGATGAGAACAGCAAGCACAATCGTAGTACCCATAATCATCGTGTAGTCACGGTTGGTAATACTGCTTACAAATGCACGTCCGATTCCGGGCACTGCAAATATCTGTTCAACTACGAGTGAACCGGTAACAATGTATGCAAGTTCCGGGCCAAGGTAAGTGATAACCGGGATAAGGGAATTCTTAAGAGCATGTCCGAATATAACCTTTCTTCCGGGAACACCCTTTGCCTTAGCTGTACGTATATAATCCTGTCCGAGAACGTCCAGCATAGAAGAACGTGTAAGACGGGTAATATATGCCATAGGATAAAGTGACAATGTAATAATAGGAAGAATTAATCCTTCTGCAGTTGAACCATTGGCCGGTAACAGCTGCAGCTTAACGGCAAATACCGCCAGTAGCAGCGAGCCCATAATAAATGAAGGCATCGATACGAAAGCAGTCGTAATAACCATTATTACCTTATCAATAAACTTATTTCTGCGCAGTGCTGCTACTGAGCCCAATACAACTCCGATAATAGTAGCGCCAACACATGCGATAACGCCGAGCTTAGCTGATGTCTTGAATCCATCAAGCATAATATCAACAACCTGACGGCCACGTTGCTTAATAGAAGGGCCAAAGTCAAATTTTGTTACGATGTCTTTTAAGTATGTCAGATACTGCTCCATAAGAGGCTTGTCAAGTCCGTACTTGGCCTCAAGGGCTGCCTGGGCTTCGGGAGAAATTGCCTTCTCTCCGAGGAAGGGGCCGCCGGGAACAGCATGCATAACAAAAAATGTAACCGTAATAACCACCCATATTGTGAGGATGGCCAGAAGCAATCTTTTCAAGATGTACTTCAACGTTTTTGTACTCATACTGTTTCACTTCTTTCTATATCTAAAAATGCATAATAAACCCGTTGGGATACGGGATTTTTAGAGTTTATCACACTAAAGCGATAAAATCAAGAAGTTTTTTATAACTTAATTATTTTTATTAAAATGCCTATTTCGGTTATTTTTTGCAATGCTTTAGATGGACCAACGTCCGCTGGCACCGCAAGGAAGAACGAGTCCTGTGTCTCCCACCGGGAGTCCAAGTTCGCATGATACGGCATGTCCGCCGAATTTTGATTTAACTGAAAGCTCCAGCATGTATGTAAGTACCGCCGGCGCAAGTCCGGTAGTATAGCTATTAATTAAGAAGAACAGCGGCTTATCAGATAAAAGCTTGGTACATTCACATACCAAAGGGTATATTGCATCTTCTATCTTCCATACTTCGCCGCCGGGGCCGCGTCCGTATGACGGGGGATCCATAATTATAGCATCGTAAGTATTGCCGCGACGCAGCTCGCGCTCTACAAATTTCATGCAGTCATCTACAAGCCAGCGAATGGGTTTATCAGAAAGGCCCGATATAGCTGCGTTTTCTTTTGCCCATCCAACCATTCCCTTAGACGCGTCAACATGCGTCACGCTTGCGCCTGCCGCTGCAGCTGCAAGTGTGGCACCTCCTGTATAGGCAAATAGATTCAATACCTTTATCGGCCTTTTGGCAGATTTTATTTTTTCCGCAAACCAATCCCAGTTAGCTGCCTGCTCGGGGAAAAGTCCTGTGTGTTTAAAATTAAAAGGTTTAAGACCGAAGGTCAGATGTGCAATCGGCTCATTTGCTCCGAGGTCATATCCGATGCGCCATTCGGCCGGCAGATCAAAGAACTCCCACTCGCCCCCGCCTTTTGATGAACGATGATAATGTGCGTTGGGCTTCTTCCATTCAGAGCGTTTGTCTGCGGATTTCCAGATTACCTGCGGATCCGGACGGACCAAAACATAACTTCCCCAGCGCTCGAGTTTTTCTCCGGCGCTCGTGTCAAGTATCTTGTAATCTGTCCATCTGTCTGCTATCCACATATTATCTATAATCAGCCGAACTCATAGTAGGGTCATACTCACTTGTCGGCGTAGTCGGGTTTACCGGATTAAAAGGGTTAAAAGGATTATATTCTGTCGTGCATTCAGTACAAGGTTCGGTTGAAAGAATCGAATATGCATCATCATCTGTGATACCGGTTCTCTCAAGAGGAAGCGTTAAAACAGGTGTAAGCAACGGTTCGAAGCAGCTTTCCGATGCAATCAAATGACTGATCTGGCAAATAGGAAGCAGGGCATGAAGATCGCAGGGCTCAGTCGGCTCAGTACCTTGTACAAACAGCTCGGTTGAAATAATCGATGAACGAGGATCAGCCTTGCAGGCTTCAGTAGCAATTTTGCCTGACTTCGTACATATCTCAACTTCAACGAGATTATCGGGACGCTCAAATTCCTTATATGGCATATTTGCAGTAATCTGCTCCATAATCTTTCTCCATATAATCTTGTGGAAGTCACGATTGTCTTCTTTATTGAATTTTTCATTGTCATCGAATCCGCTCCATATACCCATAGTATAATAAGGAGTATATCCGACGAACCAGAGATCGTTATAACTGTTGGTGGTACCTGACTTACCGGCGGCCGGCATATTTTCAGGTTTTGCGTCAGGTGAATTTGACGCGAACAAATTGTTCAGTCTGCTCGGCTCCATTGAATCAGCCATCGCATCCGTGAGAAGATATGCCGTCTGTTCAGAGATAACCGCATGAGTCTCAGGCGTCTTGTCAATTATTGTCTGGCCTCGCTCATCAAGAATCTTAGTGTAAAGAATAGGCTCTGTGTAAGTTCCGCCATTTGCAATTGTGGCAAATGCACCTGTAAGTTGAAGATTGGTTACGCCCTGCGTAATTCCGCCGAGAGCGAGTGCCGGACGTAAATCATTTCTTCCGGATACTTTGTTCTCTTCTGTCTCATGTATCAATGTATTTATACCGAAGCTTTCAAGCATATTAATTCCGAGTTCGGGAGTAACATGCTCAACCATACATTTTGCAGCGATAATATTCATTGAATAAGTAATAGCCTGGCGTATATTTGCATAACCGGCATATTTACTGCTGCTGTACCAGTTTCTCGGTGACCAATATTCATTTTTAGTAAGCTCCACGGTAAGCGGTTCGTCATAGAAAGTTGTTGCAAGCGTATCGCCCTTAAACTCAAGCGCAGGGGCAAATACGGCAAGAACTTTAAATGTGGAACCCGGCTGACGGCAGCTTCCGGTCGCGCGGTTAAGTGACAGGCTTGCGGTCTTCTCTCCGCGGCCACCCGCGATGGCCTTGACTTCACCGGTTGACTGATCCATTACAACCACAGATACCTGCGGCTGAAGTGTGATATCCAGATCTTCGTAAGTAATTCTATCATTTGCCCCGACCTTTTGTTCCTTAAACAGTGCTATCAGTTCATCGATTTCTTCGCGGGTATCAAAGTCAAGATATGTGCGATCATCAAATGCTTTAACGTCGTTGGCAGTATATGTATTAACACTCGCATCCTGGTGTACTACGCGAAGTGTGTATGTAAATGAAAACTTCTGCTCAACATCATCATAGTTTGATTCATCTGCTATTTCCTTATCAACTACAGCCTGTATGTTCGGATCTTGAGTGGTGTATATATGGAGACCACCGGAATACAAAAGCGCAGAAGCCTGTGCCTCCGTATATCCCGCAGCTTGCAGATCGCGCATAACATCGCTGATAAGTCTATCTACAAAATATGTGTATACATTTCCGGTTGTTCCGCGGCTGTTATTTACGGTTTGGATTCTGGTATATACATCATCAGCAAGAGCTGCTGCTTTCTCTTCAGCAGAAATAAAGCCGAAGCTCTCCATGTTCTTGAGGACCTTTTCGCGTCTTTCGGCATTTTTTTTCGGGAATCTGATGGGATTGTATGCATATGGATTCTGAGTGATGCCCGCGATTACCGCACACTCTGATATAGTAAGCGCACTGACGTCTTTACCAAAATACTTCTCGGCTGCCTTCTGTACGCCGAGCGTTCCGGCTCCGAGATTTATGGTATTCATATAGTTGACAATGATGTCTTCTTTTGAAACGTTCTTCTCAAGATTGACAGCTAAGTACTGTTCCTGAATCTTGCGCACAAAACGCGCGCCGACGGTCTTTTCCGAACCACCTCCGAGAACATTATTTTTGATAAGCTGCTGAGTGATAGTGCTTGCGCCCTCAGTAAATTTGAAACCGTTTGTTACGCCGACGAAGCCTGCTCTTACGATACCTTTTAAATCAATGCCTTCATGGGTCCAATAACGCTCGTCTTCAATTGCGACAAATGCGTCAATAAGGGCCTGTGGCACTTCGTCGTAAGTAACAAGGCTGCGGTTAGCGCCGCTGGATATCAGCGTCTGTATTACATTTCCTCGGGTATCATATATAGTCGTTGCAAGGCCTTTAGGTGCTATATCTTCTTCATTTAATTCAGGCGCATTTGTGGCGATTCCTACGGCAGCTCCGACTACACCTGACGCAGCTACGCTGCACACAAGCAGTGAGCAAATGATAACAAGCTCACACACATAAAGCATGAGCTTGACTCTGAATTTATTTGCCCAGGATGTTGTTTTTTCTAATTCTTTTTCCAGGTCGTGTCTGCCGTAATTCATCAGATACCTCCACGAGTAGGATTATACACCATACACCTTCAAATAGGAAGTTAAATAACTGTAAACAAATTTGCCGCAAAAATCGCACACCCGCGCCGCCTCATCGTTTAGAAGCGCTCGCGCCTGCGCATCCTCCGCGCACGCTAAAAGAGGCGCAGCTCGGCGTACCGGTTTGTCGCCGGCTTCGCGGCTCGCATTCCACTTTTGTCGGACGCCGTAGGCGCCTCGGAAGTACCCGCCGGGCGCCTCTTACGGTGCGCATCAGCGCGCAGCGCGCTCGCTACTTAAATATGCGGCACATTTAGCATAAGGCAATCATGCCATGTTTAAATAATTAAATGCGACAAATATGCAAAAACTTCTTCAGCAGACGCCATTATCTGGCTAAATATCTGGGATAAAGGCAAAATAATGCGACTTTTTCGAAGAAAACGCTCGTTTTGTCGCATATTTTTGCGATAATAGCCTAATTTATATGAAAAAGATGCGACATTATTTATGATTTTCTCAAATATGTCGCATTTTCCGTCGTAGAACAATAAAAGCCCCCTAAGTATAGGGGGCAAAAAGAAATTAATCATCAGGACTCAAAATGCTTCCATTCTCCGTTTGTCCTGGTTGCGATATCTCTGATTTTATTTCCTTGCTTATCTATTTCGTATACATACAAATCGCCTTGACGCATCTCTCTATCAACAATTAATTGCATAGAGTTTTCATCTGAATTAAACAAGGACGCCGGCGGATTATTTTCAGATGCAACAATGAAAATTCTTTTTTCGCTATTATTCATCATCTGCAACTACAACCTCAGCAGTAAAAGTAATAGTTGAGGAATAATCCCCTGCAAGTGCCTTGCCCCAATCTACAGAAGCAACCTCTACATTTAATATATCTGCAAAGACTCCATTGCCCAAAAATAAATGTTCATCAACAGTTCCGTTAGCTTTGCCACTAAAAATAATACAATCTCCTGATTCGATAACTTTATAGCGATGGTA
This sequence comes from Lachnospiraceae bacterium, assembly GCA_045600025.1. Classification (GTDB taxonomy): domain Bacteria; phylum Bacillota; class Clostridia; order Lachnospirales; family Lachnospiraceae; genus UBA3774. The sequence continues at coordinate 10,512 of JAZRXC010000051.1, read as the reverse complement.
GTCGCCTGTTTTATTAAAAGCAAGTTTGTAGGGAATTGTTGTTTCCGTATCTTTGCAGCTAAAATCATCAAATTCGATTTTAACCGAAAGGTTCTTGCCTTCGGCAAATTTGCTGGAATTCGTAACTGTTACATCGCCAATATTGGTTTGCTCCTTGCCATACGTTATTTCCTGATCTTCCGGAATATTCAAAGTATATTGTGCTTCCGGTACAGTCGTAGATAATACTGTTTTCTGCTCAGCGAATGCATTTGTAGCGCACGCGATTAATGTTACAATCGCAATAATAATAGATAACGTTTTCTTCATATTGTTCCTCCTACTTTACCCTAAGTTTTGTTAATATTTGTGCACCATTTAACGGTGAACGATTCTTATCCATTGAATAGCAATCATACTTTATAGTTGCATTATATGATCCGGCTTCAAGTTCAGTAAGAAGCACTATTTCTTTTGATGTGTTCCCGGGAGATATCTCTTCTGATTCCCATATCAGTGTTCCGTCTTCTAAAACAATGCTGATTACAAAATAGCAATTGTTTGTCGCCGGATTCCCTAATGCAATACTTTGCTTTTTTGAATTAGCGACAAATGTCAGTCCCTCGTATCCGGGAATGGCAATAGATCCGTTGCTTGCTATTCCTGTTTGGATTTCATTTGTTTCGCTTTCAGGAGTGTTTAATTCTGGATCATCTGACGTGTTTTTGTTGCACGACAACAAACCGACGATTATCAGTGCTACAAATACAAAGAATAATATTATTAATATCTTCGTTCTTTTATTCATAGTGTTATTATACCCCCCCCCGGAAAAATCAAGCCCTTCTTTAAAATAAAGGTACAACAATAAGCCAAATGGCTTTAGCGCCGCTAACTGCAGCGGCGGGGTTATACAAATGACTAGTAGCGAGCGTGCTGCGCGCTGATGCGCACCGTAAGAGGCGCCCGGCGGGTACTTCCGAGGCGCCTACGGCGTCCGACAAAAGTGGAATGCGAGCCGCGAAGGCGGCGACAAATCGGTACGCCGAGCCGCGCCTCTTTAAGCGTGCGAGGAAGATGCGCAGACGCGAGCGTTTCTAAACGATGAGGCGGAGGCATCGCGACACGTTTGCCGCCTCTAATGTGCCGTGAATATAAGATGCGCAGACGCGAGCGCTTGCAAAGCGCAGGAGGCGGCGCGGCAATACTTATTTGCCGCAAAAAAATAACCGGCCGCAGCCGGTTATTAAAATAGGCAGAGCTGTAAGCCGGGTTCTGTCGTGGATGATCATCTATCTAGACCTGCCGTCGCCGACAGGCTCAAGCGACCTACCCGAAAGCCGCCGGGCCGACGTATGCTTTCTGCTTGGTCTTGCTTCGGATGGAGTTTACATATGCCCGCTACATTACTGCAGCGGCGGTAGTCTCTTACACTGCCTTTTCACCCTTACCCTTGCGGGCGGTAATTTTCTGTTGCACTGGTCCTCGGGTTACCCCGGCCGGACGTTATCCGGCATCCTGCCCTATGAAGCCCGGACTTTCCTCTCCCTCATGCGAGGCAGCGATCATCCGCTCTGCCTATATTTAATATGTAGTAGTAATGCAGTCCTCACCTATCTCAATCTGACCTTCGGTAAGAAGTCTGCCGACGGCTCTCTTAAAAGCCGCCTTGCTAAGCGAAAGCTCAGCCTGAATCTGCTCGGGAGAAGTCTTATCCGTAAAAGGAAGCCTTCCGTCATAGCTTCTGATGACCTCAAGCACATGCTCGGCATCAGCATCCATTTGCGCATAAGCCTTCTTTCTTCCGGACAGATCCAGCTTCCCGTCAGGACGCACACGCAAAACTCTCGCGGATATCTCATCTCCTGCCTTTAGTTCTTTATACAATTCCTGTTTCGGAATCATACCGTAATACTTACCGTCAACAGCAACAAAAGCACCTATGTCTTTTCTGATCTCATACACGATGCCTTTAACCTTCGCATTGCGCGAATATGCATCAGTCGTAGTAAGGTGGCGGTAAATCTTCATCGAAGCAGCAAGCCTTCCGCTCTTATCTATGTAAAGCACAACCGGGATTTTTTCATCCTCATGAAGCTTTCTGATCTGTTCCTTAAAAGGAAGCAAAAGTTCCTTGAGTAATCCCCAGTCAAGAAATGCACCAATATCCGTAACCTTAGACACACGGAGCACCGAAACCTCACCGAGCGTGATAAGCGGCGTCTTTGTTGTGGCAATTGGTCTATCCTCAGAATCTTTGTAAATAAAAACAGACAGGCCATCACCGATATGAGCGTGCTCAGGAATCTCCTTCTTCGGGAGCAATACTTCCGTCGCGCCATCGGTAAGATAAAATCCGAAATCTGTCTGTCTGGCAATCTTTAATTGGTTTATCCGTCCTAATTGCATAAGCCTACCGTTCTCCTGTGATTAAAAAAACTCCCGCTCCGGGAGTTTTGAAACTGGGCTACAAGGATTCGAACCTTGAAATGACGGAGTCAGAGTCCGTTGCCTTACCATTTGGCGATAGCCCACCGCGATTGCTATGGAATTGTACCGCACTTATCTTTATTTTGCAAGTGTTTTTTTTAATTACTGAAAACGCACCGAAGCGCCGAGTTTTTTCAGCATTTCGAAAAAGCCCGGGAATGAAACGCTCACCCTGTCCGCATCTTCAATTGTCGTAATCTCAGAAGCAAACATGCCCGCTGCCGAAAGCGCCATCGCAATTCGATGATCACCGTAAGATGAAAGCTCTGCTCCGCGAAGCCGTCCTGTCCCGTGCACAGTCATAGTATTTTCATCTGTTTCGCAGGACACTCCCATAGCCTGAAGATTTTCCTGCATAACAAGAACTCTGTCTGTCTCTTTTAGACGAATGCCGGATACATTTGCGAATACAGTATCTCCTGTGGCAAATGAAGCCGCAACCGCCAGTGCCGGAAATGCATCTGGGGTATCCTTCATATCTATATATGTGCCTTGAAGTGACCTGTCGCCGAAAACAGTCAAGATACCCTCTGCTTCGTTTTTCTCAATATGAGCTCCGAATGCTTCAAAAAACTCAACTATTTTCTTATCACCTTGCTGGTCATAAAAATCAAGGCCTTCTACAGACACTGACGAGCCGGGCAAAAGTCCGCATATCATCGGAAATGCAGCGCTCGACCAATCGGCGGGAATAGTAAATAAGGGATCAGCATATGCGGCAGGTGCCACAACAAAATTATTGTAACCGGTTCTTTCTACATTTACCCCGGCTTTTCCCATATATTCGAGAGTCATGTCTATATAAGGAAGCTCCACGGGATTGTCGCAGATGATGTTCACTTCTTCGCCTACGTAAGGTGCGGCAAGAAGCAGCGATGACATATATTGCGACGTTGCGCCGGTGATATGCGTCATACCGCCGTGAATGGGGCCTTGTATCGAAACAGGAATAGTGTCCCCGGGATTTCCCAGAAACTCACACTCTGCGCCAAGCACCGTGAGTGAATTCAGCAAAGGCTTTATCGGACGCTTTCTGGTCTGCGCATCACCCGTAAAAACCGTTTTTCCCGGAAGAAGTGCCGCTACTGAAGCAAAGAAAAAAAGTGCTGTGCCTGAATTACCCATATCTATTGTACTCTTCGGCTGCTTAAGCTCTGACGGTCCGGTTATAATCCATGCCCCGTCTTCTCTTTCGACATTTGCGCCAAAAGCCTGCGCTGCATACAAAGCGGAAATAGTATCGGCGCTCACAAGCGGGTTATTAATGCGGCAACGCTTACCTGAAAGCAATGCGATTACTATTGCTCTCATCGTATAACTTTTTGAAGCAGGGACCTGCGCGGTCCCTGCTAATTTTTGTCGTGAAAAAATCGCTTTCATAATTTGTCGTATTTTTCGGAAATATCCGTAAATGCTCTATAGCCTGCCGCCTGCATCAGCGCGTCTACAAGTGCTATAGAAACCATCGCTTCGCATACCGGGTAAATGCGTCCCAGCAGCGTTGCGTCGCGTCTTGTCTGCGGAGCAAGTGTCACTTCCTCATGAGTAGCGGTATTAACGGTGCGCTGCGGGATATCGACTGTAGGTGTGGGTTTAATCGCTACGCGTATCTTAAGATCATCACCGTTTGATATTCCGCCAAGGAAGCCACCGCTGTTATTTGAATAATAAGCAACCTTGTCTCCGTCCCAGTGCATCTCATCATTGCACTCGCTTCCCAGCATATCAGCTGCCGAAAAGCCTGCGCCGAATTCAACGCCCTTTACTGCGCCGATTGAAATTAAGCCGTGTGCAATAGTTGCCTCAAGTTTGTCAAAACACGGCTCACCGAGTCCTGCCGGAACGCCATGAGCAACTATCTCTATTACCCCTCCGGCCGTCTCTCCCGTTTTGCGGACATTCAGTATATCCTCCTGCATCTTGCGGGCCACATCTGCATCAGGGCAGTTGATGTCATTTGTTCTGTATCCGGCCTTTGCCTGTTCATATGTAAACGGACCTGCCTTTATGCCATGTGAAGCAACAGTATATGCGATTACATCAATTCCGTATTTTGCAAGAATAGCTTTTGCGACTGCTCCGCCTGCAACACGTCCTGCGCTCTCACGTCCGGAAGCTCTTCCCGCTCCCGCCCAGTCATTAAACTCTCCGTACTTTTTCATATACGTAATCTCAGCATGGCCGGGACGCGCAATATCTTTATACTCACGGTACTGGTCAATATGTTCCATATCCACATCAGTATTGGGGATGATAATTCCGACCGGAGCACCGGTGGTCAAATCGCCTTCCATAACTCCGGAAAAAATGTAAGGAATATCCGCTTCTTTTCTCGGGGAATCAAGGGGCGTCTGTCCCGGGCGGCGCTTATCAAGCTCAGCTTTTATCATCTCTGCGGTAATATGAATTCCTGCAGGCACTCCATCAACTATTGTCATGATTCCGCCGCGCAATTCCTTTTGCACATCTTCACGAAAACCGCCCGCATAGGATTCGCCTGCGCAGGTAACTCTGAATAATTTTCCAAATGTATTTCCGAGCATTACAGTTCTCCCTTCACTCCGTCAAGTGCAGTTCTTACGACTACGTCCATATCGTAATATTTATACTGTCCGAGTCTTCCGGCAAATATAACTTTAGAATCTTTATTTGCCAGCTCGCTGTATTTTTCATAAAGTTCCTGATTCTTCTCATCGTTCACGGGATAATACGGCTCATCACCCTTCTTCCACTCCGAAGAAAACTCACGGGAAATAATCGTGACGGGGATATCTTTACCTTCGGCATCTTTTCCGAACTCGAACCATTTATGTTCTATGATTCTGGTCCAAGGCGTCTGCGCATCCGTGTAGTTCACGGCAGCATTCCCCTGGAAGCTCGGAATATCAAGAAGCTCATTTTCAAAACGCACCGATCTGTACTGAAGCGCGCCGAAACAATAATCATAATATGCATCTATTGCGCCGGTGTAAATGATTTTATCAGCCAGGTTTTGAAGCTCACCCTTTGATGTCAAATAGTCAACACCTGTAAAGATTTCAATGCCTTCAAGCATTCTTTCAACAAGTCCGGTATACCCACCTATCGGTATCCCCTGATATTTTGCATTGAAGTAATTGTTATCGTATATAAAACGCACCGGCAGACGGCGGATGATAAACGCCGGAAGCTCATTGCAGGGACGTCCCCACTGCTTCTGAGTGTATCCCTTTACAAGCTTTTCGTATATGTCGCGTCCGACGAGTGATATTGCCTGCTCTTCCAGGTTCTTTGGCTCGCCCGTTATTTCTCTGCGTTGCTCTTCTATCTTAGCCTGAGCATCTTCTGCAGTCTTTACTCCCCACATCTGCTCAAATGTATTCATGTTAAAGGGCAGATTGTATAGCTCGCCTTTGTAGTTGGCTATCGGGCTGTTGATGAAATCATTAAACTTGGCAAAGCGGTTTAAGTATGCCCATACGCCATCATCATTAGTATGGAAAATATGTGCGCCGTATACATGAACATTTATGCCGTGATCTTTTTCGGTATAAACATTTCCGGCAATGTGGGGACGGCGTTCAACTACCAGGACATTTTTCCCTGCATCTGTAAGTTCTCTTGCATAGGTTGCGCCTGTAAGTCCTGCTCCGACTATTAGGTAATCATAATGCTTTCTTTTTGTTTTAATCATACAGTTCTCCGTAAGGGCTGGCTTTCATCATATCAATATAACTGTCATAAGAATCAAATGCAATTTCCGTATCGTTTCTTGCTCCGTCTAATACCTTGGCAAGCAGCGGGGTAAATGCATAAGCGCCTTCCTCTGACAAATGATCGTATTCGCCATATGATGTATGCTCATCAAAGATGCTGAATCTGTTTTTAATTAAATTGAAATCAATAAAACTTACACCAATCTCGTTGCATATATTCTGAATATCTGCCTTTGTATCATCCCAGCCGCTCTTTGTAAGTATATACGCCGGTGACATCACAGGTGTGATACATATGAGCTTAATGTCTCTTTCTTTGCACATCTGAGCAATCTGCCTGATACGCTGTGCATTTTCTTCTGTTAATCGTCCGGAAGGCTCTTTTTCAAATGTTTCTCCGGCGGTTTTCATGCTTATCGCTGCATCAACACTATAATACGGGCAGAATCCTTTATCTTGAACAGTCGTATTAAAATCATATACGCCGACCATCCTCATACCTTCTTTTTGCACAAATCCCAAATAGTTTTTGATGGGATTTCCTTTGAGCGTCCAGTTCTTTATGTAATCAATCTTTTCTTGCGTTGACATAAGGCGCGGAACTACAAGCGTGGAGCCCTCTCTGTAATCTGTGTCCGGGGTTAATGATATTACCGTAGAGGATAATTCAAGAACTAACGTCTTAACATCGTTTCGTGCAAGTTCTTCATCTAACAGCATAATGGTTGCATATAGATTCTGCCAGCCGCCCGATAAGTTATAACTGAAAGTTCCGCACTTCTCATCAATAACTGCCGGTACAACTGCCTGTCTCAATTCAGACATTCCTACAAAAAGTGTATCAATCTGACCTGCGTATTTGTTGCGGACCGGAATATCAAATTCCTGCGATGATTTTTTTATATAAACGAGTACCATAGCCACACTTAATAAAGCGGTGACTATGCCGATTAATATTAATGCCAAAAGCGGTTTCTTAAAATTGCGCATACATAAATCCTACGTCCAAAGACCAACTGCCCCATGCAACAATAGCCAGAAGGAGTACTGACATAATAAGTATTCTCGCTGCAAAAGGAAGTCGGAATATATATTCTCTGACATCGCATTTTCTTGATAAAAGATCCACAATAAATATCAGTACTATCATTCCTATTCCTGCCCACAGTGTATACCAAGAGCCGTAATACGGGATAAAGCCCCACAGATTAAACTCGCCCGGCAAAAATCTCGCGGTAAATGCATGGCTGACTAACTTAAGGCCATTTGACAATCCGTGAGCTTCCGGTAAAATTTTCACTATTGAAATAATGAAGAATGTCCGGCATACGCAGAACAATTTCCACAGCAGGGCATTTTCATTTATCTTACATAATTGCTTTGCCTTAACAAATACCGGCTCAAGCCACAGCGACGCAATTATTAATGCACCGTTAATAAGGCCCCACACAACATATCCGGCGGTTGCCTTATGCCACAGTCCGGTTAATAACCATGTAACCGTAAGGGCGAGTGAAGCAGTTAAAGTATTGGTAAAATGGCGGGATGTATGTTTCCGCAGTTTTTTGGCAATGCCTTGATTTAATTTGCTTATTGCTACAGGGTAGTACACATATTTTTTAAACCAGGCCCCCATGGTGATATGCCATCTGCGCCAGTATTCCGAAACATTTTTTGAAAAATACGGGCGTATAAAGTTTTCTGATAATCTTATGCCCAGCATCTCAGACGCGCCGCATACAATATCCATATATCCTGAAAAATCGGCATATATTTCAATGGCATAAAAAAAGATTAAAATAAACGTTGCTAAACCGGATATATCAGAATACAAGTCGTACATCTTTTCCGTGTACATATATAAATAATCTGCAAGAATGAGCTTTTTTGCAAATCCCCAGACCATACGCCAAAATCCCCAAGAGAGGTTCTTGTAATCAAATTTATGCGGTGTATAAAGTTCACCGGAAAGTTGCTTGAAATCACTGATAGGTCCTTGAGTCATCTGCGGGAAGAAGCAAACAAAAAGCAAAGCCTTCGCATAATTTTTTTCAGGGGCAACATTTCCCCAGTAAACATCCGTAAGATATCCGATTGACTGAAGTGTATAGTAAGATATGCCGAGCGGCACGACTAAGCTGAAAGGCAATGATGGTGCGCCTTGAAGTGATGGCAAAAACGGCGCAATTATTTCAAGCGCAAAGCCTATATACTTAAACGCAAATAATATTGCAAGATTAATGAGCAGTGCGGATAAATAAACGGCTTTTCGACGCTTGTCTTTTTTGGAATATTTCGGGATTATCAGAGTTGCTGCATATATAGTAGTTGCAGTTATTAAAACGAATAAAGCGGCTGACCATCCTGCAAAGATGTAAAACAGAGCACTCGCGGCAAGCAGTATCTTCCATTGATGTCTGCTTGGAACAAGATAATAAATGAATACCGTAGCAAATATTAAAAACAAAAATTCCGGTGATACTATACTCATTTGTAAACCTTACGAAATTTCGCCGATTCGTCTTTGGAATTCCTCTGCCATTTCTTTTATACCATGAGTTTCTTCCGGCAGACAATGAGTGAAAAGAAACTCCTCATATGCATCGCAGGATTCTTTTACTTTATCTGAGAAAAGTATTTGGTTGCCATGATCCAGCCACAGAATCTTGCTGCACATTTCGCGGACCTGTGCTATCGAATGCGAAACCAGGATGCCTGTTACACCACTATTCAAGATTTCGTGCATTTTCTCACCGCTTTTTTTGTTGAATGCTCCGTCGCCGACGCTTAATACTTCGTCAAGAATCAGAATATCCGGATTAACGAGGCAGGCAATCGAAAAAGCAAGTCTGCTCTTCATACCGCTTGACAGCTGTTTAAAAGGCCTCTCTTGGAACTCTTCTAACTCAGCAAAGCGTATGATTTCATCATACATTTCATTCATAAAAGGTCTTGTGTATCCGAGCATTGCTCCGCGGAGGAAAGTATTTTCACGCACGGTAAGATCACCGTCAAAGCCACTTGATAATTCCAGCAGAGCTGCAATTGTACCGTTAATTTCCATATGGCCTTCAGTAGGCACCATAATACCTGAAACGGCCTTAAGCAACGTGGATTTTCCGGCACCATTTGCGCCTATTATTCCAAGCATGTCACCACGCTCAAGTTCAAACGAAACATGTCTGTCTGCCCAAAACTCTTCTACGCGATAATGTCCGGACAGTTTTCTCATGACAAATTCCTTGAGACCTATATCTTTGAAATCTCCTATTATGTAACGGATGGATACGTCATCCGCTTTAATTATCGGTGCCATAACGAATCCTCCTTACACATAATACAGGAACCTATGATTAAAATGCTTGTAGATATAAGCGCCTATCAGCACAACTATCAAAGCATGTCCGAAGCAAAGCGCATGAAGCGCCAGACTCGGAACAGCTCCGCTTATTACAACAGTTCTGACATAAGTGATATAACAATAAATCGGGTTAATGTAGAATAGCTTTTGCGCGTATTCGGGGAATACATCTACCTGATAGAATATTGCCGACATATAACAGAGCAGTGTATTGAAAATTCCGAAAAGATATGAGATATCACGGAAAAATACAAATGCTGCGGACAGAATCAATCCAAACCCCACATTAAATGCTACCAAGCATATAAGCGGGAAAAGCAGCAGGAAGAAATGCCAACCGAAAGTAATGCCGTCAAATATACAGAACACAAAGAAGATAACCAGCGTTAAGCCGAAGTTAATCAATGCGGAAATATTCTTTGATAGCAAGAAAAGATACTTAGGGACATTTACCTTTGTGAAGATATGAGCGTTTTCCAAAAGACTGCACATACCACCGTTGGTAGATTCACTGTAGTATGAGAATATAATATTACCTGCAAACAGGTATATTGTGTAATGTTCAATTGTAGCACCGAAGAAATTAGAGAAAATCAGGTGCATAATAAGGAGATTAAGAAGCGGTGATAAAACGCTCCAGAACATTCCGAGCACGGTGCGTTTATATTTCTGCTTAAAATCTCGTGATACCAGTTCTTCAAAGAGAAATCTGTATTGCCTGATCTTTTGTAACACTTTATACTCCTAGTTAATTTTCTCTTTGTTTATCATACCACCAAATATGGTCATAAGTATAATCTTTATTTCAAGAGTTATACTCCAGTTTTCAATATACCATATATCATATTTTACGCGGTCGGTGATATCTGTGTCACCGCGAAGTCCGTTAACCTGCGCCCAACCCGTAATGCCCGGACGGACCTGAAGTCTTACGCGGTACATCGGAATCTCTTCTGAAAACTTATTTACGAAAAACGGCAGCTCAGG
>JAZRXC010000050.1:0-19474 GCA_045600025.1 Lachnospiraceae bacterium | reverse complement strand
GTGTCCGGAAGAAACAGCTCGCTGGTGTAATCTTCGTTGAGCCAGTAATTGTTGCCGTCATGTTCGCAGGGCAGTGAAAGTTCCGGCGCCGGCTCGATTACCATGCATGAATTATTACCGAAATCTCCGGCAGTATAATGCCCCAAATCTCCAAGTGAACTAAGAGTCCCTCCAAGGCGTGCGCCCATCCTCTCATAGTAGATAACCTTACCTGAACTCATCAGTCTGCCGGAATCGCCGCTTACGGTAAGCTTGCCTCCGTGAAGATTCAATTCGCAAGTATTGTCAAAACCATCTTCTCCGCTATTACCTGACACGAGATTTGACAGCGGAACCGGCGCAAGTGTGGCCGCTATGCCATAATCACCGCCTCTTCCACCGCTGCCGCCACGCAAAAATGTGTTCTTATATTGAACTGCACTGTCACCGCCACGCACGGACAGCTGGGCAATGCCGCCATTGCCGCCATTGCCGCCGTTGCCGCTGTGTACATCATCTACAGCCATCCACGTGACATCCGGAGCAGTAACAGAACCGCCATCGCCGCCTGATCCGCCGCTACCTGCGGTTATAAAAGTGCCGCCACCACTGACAGAGCATTTTCCGTCACAGAAATCAATATCCTTTGCGTAACCGCCTTCACCGCCGTCGCCGCCTGCAGTTCCTTTGAATGTGCCGGACAAATTAATGTTGTCAATTAAAAAGTCTACCCCTTTGCCGCCATTTCCGCCATCGCCGCCGTGGACAAGACTTGCGCCGGAAGGAAGTTTTATGGTGCCGCCGAAAAGATGTACATGGGACACATAGCCGCCATTACCTCCATCGCCGCCGCTTCCGCCAACAAAAAGAAATACGGGGTCCGTTGTGGGTTCCGCAGTGCCGTGATCGGCTACGCCGCCGTCTCCCCCGCGGCCACCGCCGTAGAGCGCCGTGCCGGTATGCATTACGATATTTCCACCGTAGATGCTACCTCCGCCTGAGCTTCCGCCATCTCCGCTCTTCTCCTCAGCTGCTCCTTTTCCTCCTTCGCCGCCGCCGAAGGCGACTGTATCAGAGTAAATGTCAATATTTCCGCCGTGAATAGAGACTGCTCCGCCGGGTTTTCCACAGCGCTCAGTCCATGCCTCAGCGCCGTCCACTCCCCTGCGGCCTCCGATTGCGGCATTGCCGCCCTTTCCGTATGCGGTCATATGACCTGCTTTAGCCGGGTCCTGCGACTGTGCGTATATGGTCAGAGACGAAGCATATTCGAGACTAATGCCCTTTTCAAAGACAAGCTCCGCACCGTCACAGAGAATAATTGCGTTTGTTCCGGTAGCTTCTATGCGCTCCGTAAAAACCATCTTTCCTGAAGGAGCATAGTAGGTTTTTCCGTATAATGAACCGTTGACCGTCAATTGCTGCGCATCAACGCTCTTCGTAACAAATGAGCCGTTCTCATACGCAGTATAAGAAATATTGCCCGCATACGCAGTGCCCGCCGTAAGCGGGATTACTGCGCACGCAAGCAATATTGCAAATATAAATGTCGATATTTTTTTCAAGATAAGGACTCCTTCGATGATATTTCAGGGTGTGGCAAATGTACTAATTTCCGGTTCTTTTTTGTCTGTTTTTCTCGGTTTTGCTCATAAGCAAAAGTACGGGGACAAGTGTAATAACCGGCAGCAGCACGCCCATCCAAAGATGCGTGGACTGCACGATAGTGTTATATGTTGCATGATATACCGTTGCGACAGCGAGCATCGCAATCGTACCGGTGCGGAACAATTTGCGGCGGGTGTGTACAAAGCTCATGCCATAGCCGACAGCCAACGTACAAAGTCCGTGCATTATGCCTGCGCCGAGTCCGCGCATCAGCGCATCAGTAAGTGACATTGTGCCTGCAGCGCTTGCTATAAGGTATGCATTTTCAAGTACTGCGAATCCTACGCCGACCAGCGCAGAGCACTCATACAGCATGCGTCTGCCCGGTTTGATGATAAATACAAAAATAAGAATCGGGAGTGCTTTGAAAATCTCCTCGAAAAATGGCGCAATATTACATGCAAAAAATTCTCTACTGTAAGGTAACGCACCAAGCGCAACTGCGCTCAGCTCTCCGCAGAACAGACATACCGCCATCCCGATAAAGAAGAATATCATGGCATAGCGCACGCGGCCCTTGCATACGAAAAAGCTCACAATCATCGGCAGCGCAAAGCTGACAAATAAAACGAGATTCAGATTCTCCATTTTTTTGCCCCCCTGATAGCCGATATTGTAATGCCGAATACTGCGAGTGACATGAGAAGCGACAGAATGCCGGTAAGACGGCTGTTATCCACAGCCGAGCAGGCAACAAATGCCGTCATAACCACATACAAAATCAATGCTGATATGTTGCAATTTTTTGTTGCCCGTAAAAATCCGCTTGCGTCCGCAGGCAACAAAATATGTTTCAGATTAAAGTATGCTGACGGTATAGCCGGCAGGAGCATCAGCATCCAAAATACAGCGCAGATAATATCCTTGTCTTTCCATAGCAGAAAAGCATTGACGCAAAGTCCCGCAATAATGATAGGTGCAATATTTGCAAGAATTCTGGCGGGCCTGTTTTCCCGCGAGCCGTCATCAACGATCCTGTCGAGCGTTCCGTAATTAGCCGAAAGCAGGAAATAATTGCAACCCAGTATACCGAGCATACCGATGCTGAAGACCTCATGTACATCACACCAGAGGTTGATAAGCAGGAGCTGCTGCTCGAGCATAAAGCAACCCGATGCGCACGCGAGCAGCTTCATATAGAACGGATTGTTCTTTGCAAAAAGCTTAATAGCTCCCAGCCAGAAGGCCGCCGTTGCAATTGCAAAAGATATAATGCCGTAGATAAGATCAATCGTTTCTTTTTTCATTAATTGCCGTACCTTTTATTTCAAGTCAAACGTAAATATATTTGTATACACATCGCTGTCCGCTTCAGTGTGAACGGCATTTGTGATGTGCTTTTTCAGGATGGACAGTGAGATCTTGTTGTCACTGTCAAGCGGATCAAAAAACGTCCCGTTGTACTCAGCCGCGATGCTCATCTTTCCTTTCTCGTCGCGATATTCCGCTGTGAAAAGAACATTGGGGTTGTATATCCTCGGAACGAGAATCTGCCCGCACAGCTCTTCAAATACCGCCTGCAGCGAATATATAATCTTCGGGTCAATGTTGTTTTTGTACCCGTAATTCATAATCTGGCCGTCTATCTCGGCAAAATCAATTTCCTTTGTTTCAACATGAGCCTCATATACCTTTACGCGCTTAACAAATCTACGTGTGCTTTCGTTCTGGGGATTTTCAAATATTTGCTCCGGCGTACCTTCTTCACATACGACGCCTTTATCAAGGTAGAGAATTTTATCGGATATATCTCTGGCAAATCTCATCTCATGCGTGACAATTAAAATCGTCTTGCCGCGGCCTGCGAGCTCGCGGATCAGATTCTTTACTTCTTCCGTCATCGCCGGATCAAGCGCGGCGGTAGGCTCATCAAAGAGGATTATCTCGGGGTCCATTGCAAGCGTTCTTGCAATCGCAACTCTCTGCTTCTGTCCGCCCGAGAGCATATCGGGATACTGCATGATGCGGCCGTCCATGCCGACCAGCTGCAGAAGCTCCATCGCTTTATCATAGGCCGCCTGGCGGTCCATGCCGAGCATCTCCACTGCGGGGCGCATAACATTTTCGATAATGGTATAGTGGTCAAATAAGTTGTATGACTGGAACACCATTCCGACTTTTTTTCGGAGAAGGTTCACATCGCATCTTGACTCTGTTATATCTTCGCCGTCTATGATTATCTGACCCGAGGTCGGTTTTTCGAGCAGGTTAATACAGCGGAGCAGAGTTGTCTTGCCTGTTCCGGAAGGGCCGATGATTGAAACAACCTCGCCGTCATTTATTACGGTGCTGATATCCTTGAGCGGTGTGGAATTGGGAAAATTTTTTCGGAGATGCTTTAGCTCAATCATTGTGTTTTATCCCCCTAAGTATCTTTGATGTCCTTTTCATCTTTCAATGCCTTTCAGGACATCTTCTTCTTTTCTGTTTTGCGGATCTGTTGTGATTTCAAGGGTTTGAATAACTTTAATAATCACCACCGCTACTAATATATAGATAATCGCCGAAATAATCAGCGGGAAAAATGCCTCATACGTGCGGCTTCTTATAACGTCGGATATCTTCGTAAGATCCTGCACCGCGATATAGCCGACGACGGCAGTCGCCTTGACAAGTGAAACCGCTTCGCTCTTGTATGCCGGCAGAAAATGCTTGATGGATTGCGGGAATATGATGCGCAGGTATGTCTGCCTTTCGGAATATCCTAATGCGCGGGCGGCTTCTTCCTGCCCGGCGGGAATCGCTTCTGTACCCATTTCCAAAAGATTTGCGACTGTGCAGGTAAATAACGCCGTGAAGCCTATGATCGATACCCATACATTGCTCAGACTGCTTTTGCCGAACACAATGTAATAAAGAATCATAAGGAGTACGACTACCGGTGTTTTTTCCATAATGCCGGCAAATGCCGCCCATATCTTATTAAATATTTTGTTTCCGCGATGGATGACGCGGTATATCAAAAATCCGCCGAGCGAACCCGCTGCCAAGCTGATTGTGGTAATGAGAAATGTTGTTCCGAGTCCTGCGAGGTACATCTGCCAGCGATTTTCTCTTAAGAATGATCTCTCGAAGCTCTCCCACAGTGAGGTAAAGAAGGGTGCCTTTTCGGTTACCTCTTCGGCTGTGCGTGTTACGATTACTATTCCTCCGATATAGTCAGGGTCGGACATGAGTGACGTCTCCTGTCGCTCCGGCGTAACGACCAGTGATGACGCCGCCATATCTGCTTTTCCTGCTGTTACCGCTGCTAAAAGCCCGGAGAAACTGTAATCGGATATATTCAGACCATAGCCGTATTCGCGGCAAAAGCGCGCCGCAATATCCACTTCGTATCCGACCATTTGCCCGTTTTGAATGTAAGCAAACGGTGCTCCGACGTCGCTTGAAACCGCCATCTCAAGCACGCCTCTTTCTCCGGAGAGTCCGCCGAGGTCTACCTTCTGAAGTGATTCGTCTTCTCCGAACCATATGGAGTCTATCTCGGAAAGCGTACCGTCTTTTCGGCATTTTTTAAGGAAGTCGTTGAACTCGTTATGTAATATCTCGTGCTTTACATCGCCTTTGGCGAACATAAATGCATAAGAAGCATCTTCAAGCTGATATGAGATTGTCTGATTTACATATTTGCTGCATAGAAGGCGCGCCACCGGTTGATCTGCGACATACGCTTCTATCTTGCCGCTATCAAGCTCGATGGCAAGATCGGTATATGCGTTGATATATTCAGGTTCGGCCTCGGGCACTTGTTTTAGCAACATCAGGTCAAAAACCGAGCCTGTTGTTACTCCGACTTTTTTACCCGCCAGACTCTCCAGCGAAAACTCCTGCGTATTATGTGTCTCGCCGCATCCTGTCAGAAGCGCAGCAAAAAGAGCGAACAAAAGAATCAGGAATAAAGCTGTTTTTCTTTTTCGAAAATGTTTTTCTTTCATATTTTTATTCCTTTCAATATGTCCTCTTCTTTTCTCTTTCTCGGGTCGATTTTTATCTCAATATTTTTTACGATTGCGATAAGAAGCACCGCAACCAGCACGTAAAACAGCGCGGATACAATCAGCGGGAAGAACGCTTCGTATGTGCGGCTTCTTATGATATCGGATATCTTAGTCAGATCCTGCACTGCAATATAACCCACCACCGCGGTTTCTTCAATCAGATTCACTATGCTGCTCTTGTAGCCTGCTATGACATGCATGATCGCCTGCGGCAGCACTATCTTGGTAAATGCCTTCTGCGCAGGGTAACCGAGCGCAAGCGCCGCCTGAGTCTGCCCCTTATCTATAGCGCCTACTCCGATTCGCAAAAGGCCGAACACTCTTACGGAGAATTTCATGGATAGGCCGAGTGCTGCTACAAATGTAGCGTTAACGTCAAGCCTTCCGAAGATGATGTAATACAGAATCATCAGTATGACTACTGCCGGGGTTTTTTCGACCAGCTCACAGTAGCCGGTTATTACTTTATTTACGACTGTTTTGTTTTTGTAGTAGAACAGGAATATTGCATAGGCAATCAGCGTTCCGCACACTACTGACATCAGCGCAACAAGTATCGTCGTAAGTATGCCCTGGGCAAATAATTTCCAGCGGCTTTCCTGTATAAACGTCTTGTAAAAGCTGTTTTTTATAGTTGCGAAGAAGCCTTCCTGCGATACCGCATTTTTGTTCTTAACTACAAGTACGTTACCGGAATCGTAGTCAGGCACCGAGAAAAGCATGGTTTCTTTTCTTTCCTCTGTTACGGAAATGTCTCCGACAGCAACATCGCATCTTCCGGTCTGAACGGCATTTAACAGACCGTCAAATGAGTATTCATTTATGTCCAAGTCATAGCCGTACTCTTCACAGAAGCCTGCCATGATGTCTATCTCGTATCCGACGTACTTGCCGTCTTTTATATATACAAGCGGCTCACTTTCGAAGGCCGCAAGCGTAATCATCTTGGAATTCGTTTTGATCCTGTCAAGGTCAACGGCTTTCTTTTCTTCGTCCTGCCCGAACCACACATTATCTATATCTCTGAGCGTTCCGTTCTCTTTGATCTTGTACAGGTAATTGTCGAGCTGCTCTCTGAGCTTTTCGCTGTCAGGATCATCCTTCGGAAATGCAAATGCGTATGAGGACGATTCCAGAGTGGTCAATATATTCTGGTCTTCGTATGTATTAAGCAGCATGCGGGCGGTTGGCTCGTCCGTTATGTAAGCATCTATTACGTTTTTATCAAGTGCGGCCGCTAAGTCTTCGTGTTCGCTGTAATAATGAAGCACTGCGTCCGGGAAATACTTCCGGGCGGTCGCTACATTCACGCTTCCCTCAAGCACTCCGAGTCTTGCATTGTTGTAATCTTCGATCGCACGCACCTTGGAATCGCTTATTCTTACGACCGAGACTACATTTGCCTCTACATGAGATTCGGAAAAGAGCATGTTCTCTTTTCTCTCTTCTGTTATGGAATAGCTCGCTGCGCCGATATCGGCTATGCCTGATGTTACTGCGGCTATCCCTCCCGAGAAGTCAGTGTTGGAGAACTCCGGCGCATAGCCGTATTCTCTGCAGAAGCCGGTGATTATATCTACTTCATACCCGACGTATTTGCCGTCTTTGACATAAACCATAGGTGGCATCGTGGCAGCGATTGAGATGTTAAGCGTGCCGTTTGTCGCAGGCAGATTGTCGTAGTCCACTACCTTCAGGTCTTCGTCATCGCTCTCGATCCAGACTCGCCTTAATCTATCAAGCTCACCGGCTTCGCGCAGTCCGATGATGTATTCACTCATCTTATCGCGCAATTTCTCGTGGCTCTTATTGAATATAAAGCCGTAGTGATCGGCTGCGAGCACTTTGTCTATGCGAATATTATTGTATGTCTTGCAATGAGCGATGGCGGATAATTCGTCATCGACATAAGCGTCAATCTTGCCGGTCTCCAGCGCCAGCGGCATATCCGCAGCGACGTAATAATACTCCGGCTCTCCTCCTGGCAACGCGTCATCACAGTACGCATCCAGGATTCCTCCCAGCACGAATCCGACCTTATTTGTCCGGGCAAATTCCGTCCCGTCCGAGGCATAGGAAACAGCCGGCAAAAGCATCGCCAGCGAAAGAAGTGTCATGAGAATTTTTTTGGTTAAGCGCGTCATTTTTTCTTTTGAATACACTCCACCTATTGTAATTCTACACCTATTATATTATGGCATATTTGCGGGAAAAATTAAAGTAACAAGAGAATTTTATTAACCATCCGTCGGAAGTAAATCCATTGCGCCTGCGCAGACAAACGGCAGGGATTTCTCCCTGCCGAGTTTATACTATCTGATATTATCTGATACTATTTACGGATAGTTTTCAAATCCGTATGAAAGCGCACCTACGCTATGCGTCAAAGCCGGATTATTCGTTCCGTCAGGAATCACACAGTCAAGATAGATGTATGTTTCGCCTATTCTCTCAGCAAACTCAATATTGTAGTTCTTTACGCCGTCAACTTCATCGTTGAAGCTGAGATATAAGCCCTTATACTCTTTGCCTGATTCGGAGGTAACTGTATAATAATCTATTACTTCCACATTTTCCTTTTCTTCTTTATACCATTCTATGTTGGATTCAAATGTAGAATCAGCACTGGCAGGCCATATGTAGAGCTTGTAATCGCAGAAGAGCCCGTACTCATCGTGACGGAATGCAATACATCCGTTGGCCTTTTCTTCTTCGGAAATGGCAAGTTCCTGCATGCCTGCCGGTCCATAGAAATACACTCCCGTGTCGCCTAAAGCGATCTTTTCTACCGGAGTGAAGAAATCGAGTTCATATGTCTTTCCTTCGTTCTCAAAGAAATAAGATGAGCAATATGTCACTTCTTCATAACGATCTTTGTCGAGCGCGCAGAAATATACGCTCTTAAGGCCGTCTTCTTCCGTCTCTACCGGATCATATTCTGCATCCGGATAGTATTCATTCAGAACCCATTTTGCCTCATTAAATAAGGTGTCTGTCTTTTCCCATGCGTACAGCGCGATAGCCTTATCAGGTGAAGTCTGATCCTTGTTTTCATAATAAGCAATCGTCTCATAGGTGTCGCCGGTAGGGCCCTGGACCTTGGTAAATGTTCCCTCTATTTCGATAGTCGGGAGAAAGTCTGCAAATTTTATTTCTCCGTCTGTCAATGTGTCGGGAGTGTTAAACTTAGTTCCGTTTCCACATGCGCAAAGAGCAGCGCTCATTACGATACATAATATTGCAGAAATAATCTTTTTTGTTTTCATAATCTCCTCCGTTGGTTATTGGCCGTGTTTTATTTTTTCTGCACTCGGATTTAGCAAAGCATTTGCCACGGCCCGAGGGCAAGTGTTTTTTGCTCTTTGCAGTATCCTTATGCTTCTGCTTCTGCGTTTGCTTCTCTCTTGAGACGGAATTCATCAAGAAGACTTTCGATGCTTATTACCATGCTTACCAGGAAGAAATCTGCCATATTGCCGACGCAGCAGCTGATTTTAGTATTTATACTTGTAATGGAGAAGAAAAAGGCAACACAATTTGCAATTGAGAAAGCCACGAAGAAAATGTACAGAATTTTATTAAATCTGATTTTCTTGGGGCTGCTGTGATGCGTTGAGTTAATTACATAATGCATAATATTCATCAGTGCCAGAATTATAAATACCATAATTTGCGATATAGTATAAACGATGCATGCTGCATTTCCTAGGGCGGCTTCAAAAATAATCTTGATGTTTTGGATGTACTCCATTGCAATATTCATGTTGTAATACATGATTATTGCCAATGTCGCTCCAAGAACGGGCTTCATAACATTTTTAGTGTGATTGCGGTACGAATTGTACATTAAGATTCCGGCGGTAAGAAGTATGATGCACTCCACCATCCATGTAAGGTCGATGCCGTAATCAATAACATAGAATACTATGCTTGTTGCCTGAAAAACAACAAACAGAAGCAACATAGCCAAAAGCTTTTTGGCAGGACGATTGTCAACTACATTTTCCATTTTGTTTTTTCTCCTTTTTTCTTGCGTTTTATTTAGTCCGATGTCTTTTCCGCTTTATAGCCGGTGATTTTAATCAGTTTGACGCTAACGGATGATAAGCCGATTGCGACCGCATTGCACAATACCTGCGGCACGGCTACTTCCTTTGTGATTATCCACATTTGCTCAATGTCATTTATCTTGAAGAGCAAATTGAGACCGATATGGAACAGTTCTGATGTGGCGCCGATCAGAAGGCCGATCCACAGCACATAGTGACGATTGCGGAAGGTGCGGTTATGCAGCAGGCCCGCGACTGTTCCTGTCACAAGCGTTGCAAGAGAGCATGCCCATACTGTATATGTTCCGGCGGAATGCCAGACAAATGCGGCAAGAACGCGCTCAAGGCTTGCTATAACTCCTGCGATGATTCCTGCAGGAAGTCCGAAGAACAGTCCTGCGCTCACTACGGCAGCACTTCTGGTGTTAATGAGAGCCGCGTTGCTCACGGCGAACCCCAGCTCGCTGCCCAATGCGGACGTTATGCCGAGAATGATTCCCACAACGATTTTAAACCGCAGGGAATGTTTTATTGCATTATCCTTGCGGACGTATTCCAGAATAATGGTGATTGCCACAGGCAGAATAATGTTCACTATCATTTCAAGTACTGTACGTAGTTCCATAATAATTCCTCGTTTTATATTAGATTTTGCAGTTTCATTGCTGCAATGTATGCCGAAAACACCTGGCTTTTTGATTACATACGGTATATCTCAAAATGGTATTTTTTTCAATGGGTTGTAAAAAGTTTTAGATTTACTTTGCTTGCGGCGGGCTTGATTCCCTGTCACGTTTGGATTAAAATCATACCCGGAGGGGCAAATGATGCTTCAAATCGGTGGATATCAAAAACTGACTTTACTCGACTTTCCCGGCAAGGTGGCTTGTACGGTGTTCCTCGGCGGTTGCAATTTCCGATGCCCGTTCTGCCACAACAGCGAGCTTTTCGTGCCGGAAGTTTTGTATTCTGAAGAAGAAGTTCTGGAAATGATCAAAAAGCGCGCACGCGTGCTGGAGGGGGTGGCGATTACAGGCGGCGAGCCGACTCTGCAGGCAGGCCTTCACGATTTTATCTGCAAGCTGCGCGACATGGGGCTCAAGGTTAAGCTCGACTCAAATGGCTACCGCCCCGAAGTGCTCCGTCAGCTGATTGACGAGCACCTGCTTGATTATGTCGCGATGGACATCAAGTCTTCGCCTTCCGGATACCCGGAAGTCACCGGTATGCCCGGCATTGACATGGGGCGCATAAATGAAAGCGTGAACCTGCTGATGAGCGGAGACACACCTTTCGAATTCCGTACAACTGTAGTGCCCGAGCTTCATTCGGAAGAAGACTTTGAGGAAATCGGCCGATGGATTGCCGGTCCCGAAGCCTACTTCCTTCAGGCATTCGTGGACTCGGAGCTGGTATTTGAGCGCAAGTTCTCTCAGCCCGCACCCGCACTAATGGAGCGCATAAAAGCGATAGTCCTACCCTACGTACCAAACACCCAGATCCGCGGTGTAAATTAACCTCCGGACATACTAAGAGGCACCCCGAAAATGAAGGGTGCCTCTTTTGTTTTCGAAACGTTTATTTTGCTATTTCTCTGATAATGCCTTTCAGCACTTCCGTTGCCGTATCCATACTCTCTACCGTGATGTGTTCATAAGGTCCGTGGAAGGCGTGTCCGCCGGTTCCGAGGTTCGGGCACACAAGTCCGCGATAGGTGAGCTGCGCGCCGTCCGTGCCGCCTCTTATCGGCACAAGCACAGGAGTAAGACCCGCTGCCGTTATCGCCGCCTTGGCATATTCAACAACATAAGGATACTGCGCTACTATCTCTGCCATATTTCTGTACTGCTGTCTGATGGTCAGCTTGCAGGTACCCTCGCCGTATTTCTCATTGATCTTGTCCGCAACTTCACGGAGCTTATCCTGACGAGCCGCAAATTTCTCTGCGTCGTGATCGCGGATGATGTAATCAAGCATAGCTGCGCTCACGTCACCCTGCATATCCGTCAGATGATAAAAACCCTCGTATCCTTCTGTCTTTGCGGGAATCTCATCTGCAGGGAGCAGTGCGTTAAGCTCCATTGCGATAAGTCCTGCATTCTTCATCTTGTCCTTGGCGCTACCGGGATGAATGTTAAATCCGGCTATTTCGAATCTTGCAGCGCAGGCATTGAAGTTCTCGCACTGAATCTCTTCCGGCGCATCGCCGTCTACTGTGTACGCAAAATCAGCGCCCCATTTTCCTATATCGAAAAGCCCTGCGCCGTGGCCTATCTCCTCATCGGGAGTGAAGCTTACGCAAATCTTTCCATGAGGCTCTCCGCTTGTAATAAAGTATTCGGCCATCGTCATAATCTCGGCAACGCCCGCCTTGTCATCTGCGCCAAGCAGTGTCTTTCCGTCCGTAGTAATAAGCGTCTGTCCTTTTAATGAAGGCAGGTGCGGAAATGTGGCAACATCCAGTTTTCTGCCTTCACCCAACTCGAGGTCACCGCCGTTATAATTTTCGTGAATCTGAGGATGCACATTTTCACCTGAGAAGTCGGGAGCTGTGTCCATATGTGCATTGAATCCGACTGCCTTCTTGTCTTCGTATCCGGGCGTTGCGGGAATAGTTCCGTATACATAGCAGTGCTCATCTATATAAGCATCGGCTATGCCGATAGCCTTCATTTCCTCAACTAATAACTTGCCCAAATCGAATTCTCTCGCGGCTGAAGGAACCGGCGGGTTATCAAGCAGCTCCGCCTCCGCGTCACTCGTAGTATAAACTTGTACGTATTTTAATAATCTTTCGTAAGCTTTCATGGCAAATGCGCGGCTTATGCGATACCGCGGCGAACCTCCTCTGCATTTATTAAATCAAGATTCTTCTTCTGGAATTCGTTTATTATTTCATCGGTGTGTTTATCAAAGTAGTCGGCATCGTAGGTCGGATCGTACCAGTCGAAGCCCTTAAAATACTTTCCGTATTTGCCGCTGCTCTTGTATTTACGACCTGCCGCTGCGCAGATTTCGTTACGTGCGTAAGCAAGCTGAGTATCCGTCATGGAGCGGACATCTTCTTTTGTGTATGCCTTCTTATCGGCATCGGGCATGATGTACTGATCGTTAGAGAATGATGCTCTGTATTTCTTAGGCACTGTCTTGCCGGTGGCGGCTTCTGTTGTGGGTGCCTCGGTCGTCGGAGCTTCGGTCGTCGGAGCTTCAGTTGTCGGAGCTTCGGTTGTGGGAGCTTCGGTCGTCGAAGCTTCGGTTGTGGGTGCCTCGGTTGTCGGAGCTTCGGTTGTGGGAGCTTCGGTCGTCGGAGCATCATTTGCCCCGCAGTCCTTAAGCAGGAATACCCCGCCGGCAATCAAAAGTAACGCTATCACAAGAAGTATGATAAGCGGTGCCGGGCTCTTCTTTTTCTTTTTTCTGCTCTGATAAACTGCCTCGGGCTTTATTTCGTAGTCACACATCGGACATGTGTTCAAGTTGTCGTCAATTTTTTCTCCGCAGTTCGGACACTCCATAATGTATCTCCTTTTTGCCTCCTATACTATATATAGATAATAATAACTCTTTAACGCGCTGTCAATAATTCAGCGCAAATATAGGCTTCTGTGCCAGCGGCTTTTTCACTTGATTGTACACGAAAAATCGTGTAATATAACTGTCGTGTTCTCGTAGCTCAGCAGGATAGAGCGTCCGCCTCCTAAGCGGAAGGTCGGGGGTTCGAATCCCCCCGCGAACGTAACATATG
Organism: Lachnospiraceae bacterium; assembly: GCA_045600025.1. Classification (GTDB taxonomy): domain Bacteria; phylum Bacillota; class Clostridia; order Lachnospirales; family Lachnospiraceae; genus UBA3774. The sequence continues at coordinate 6,035 of JAZRXC010000050.1, read as the reverse complement.
AAACAAACCGCTTTCCTTATAAAATATAGGGCAAGCGGTTTACTTTTCTACATGTTGTTAACAATTGAACGCTCGGATTTCTTTACTTCTTTTTTCCAAAAAAGTACAATTTAATCAGGGTTTTTGAGGTTTGTAACATAGGCCCCAAAGAGAAAAATAACACTTAATAGCCTTACATCTTTGCTGGTGATTTTTTGAAATAATTGAATCATCGGCTGGGTGTTTTCTCACCTATAACTATTTGAGGCGGAGGTAGTACATGAAAAAACTATCCAAGAAACTTTTATCAATTCTTCTGGCGGCAAGCATGATTTTAACCATGCTCCCTGCAGCTGCAATGGCCGATACAATAGCTGATTTTTCCATCGATGAGCCGGAGATTTTCACTCTCGGCGTTTCTGATGCTGATTATCATCTGTATATCATCAATGATGCTGATGTTCCCATGCGCTATGAGATCACTCTCAATAGTGAGAAGCAGACTACTGCCATCAAAGCCAACAGCTATCTCAGCATCGGCATTAAAGAAGGCGATAAATATAGCGTAAAGAAACTCGGCAATGATAACTACAAAATAACCGAGGAGTCTGCTACTTTTGCATCGCTGAATAAAGACAGCAAGGAATACAGCCAAGACATCTCCGACTACGCATATGCTGTCAATGGTGCTTTCAGCCATACTTTCGGAAACGGGCTCAAAATCGACGAAAATATTTCATATACGCTTCAAGACGAAGCTAAAACTCCATATAGAGGCGAAGTTGAAATCGCAGTTCTTGACGATATAAAAGATCAATATGTAATCAAAGGCTCTGTCGTTTCCTGCAACGCATCAGTAACAAATGAAAAAAAACACCAAGGCCACTGTTAAAGTTGGTGGTTCCACAATAGATGTATCCGGCAATTTTACCAGTGCAAATGCTAATATTAATATCTCTGCCAATGTGGATAATTTACAAGCGGCGGCTAATGAGCTATTCGAAAAGAACTACCTGGCCAACTACACCTATAAGTCTGCCGACTACTACAAGCAGATTAATGCAAAATTCAGTGGTGACATTGACGGCTGCGGTAACGTTCACTATGAGGCAAAAGGCAGTTACATTCTCTACTGCCCCTTAACCAAGAATGTTGAGGATATTGTAGTTGAGCTTGACCTCGCCGATATCACCCTGACTTATACCTCCGAAACTGAAGCCAAAGTTGGTGGCGTATCTGTTAATATTCTGAATAATGAGCGTATCGACGCTATAGATACGGCTATCAACGATGAGTTCATCACCAACCTGTTGAAGAGCGATATGTTTGATGGCATCAATCCCAATAGTGACAAGGCAAAGTCTGCTGAGCAAGAATCCTTCTCTGCAGACGATTTTGTTGAACTATTGCAGAGCAAAGAGCTCGCAAATTTCATCGATATAGCTGCTCTTGACAATATGCCTACCGATTACACTGTAACTCTTAAGGAAATTGATCAAAATGATGGCCTCTATGAAGGTCTTGAGTATGAAGTTCCTTACGAGAGCAAGCTCTTCTTCACGCTTGATATAGAAAAAATTCTCAGTGACGCTTTAGGCAACCTGTATAGTCTTGTTTCCGGTTCCATGGGTGAGAAATACAGCGATATCGTATTGGAACTTCCTATCAGCATAGGTGCATCCTTTAAAAAGTCAGAAGGCATCCGTGCCGGCAAGTACGAGTTATCCATCAAGTCTCCCGGTAGCGGATGGGTGGCAGCAAACAGCAGCTCTTTTAATATCGAAGTTAACGACGGAAAAGTTACTTCTGATATAGGAGGCACGCACCAGAGCGGTATAATCAATCTTAAAACCATAGCTCCTTTAATGCTTGAGCAAGTCGGTTGTGGCGGATGCTCATGGCTGCTTGGTATGTGCGGTACCGTTCAAAACGGCAGCCTTAAGTTATTCAATCAGTCTGGAGTTCTCTTCAACCATGAAGATAATGAGATTGAGTTCACAAATGCAGACCTTATGCGCGACGAAGATGGTTCTGTACAGACTGTCGGCATTGAAGGCTCTAAGTTCATGCTTATTGACCGTGACCGCACTATTGCTCTCGCAAGAGCACTCTATGCTTTGGGCAAAGGCACTGTAAACGGTATAATCGGCGGTATTTCATACGACGATATCCCCGGTCTCATCCTGAAGCTCACCGATACTTCCAACGACTCAACTGTCAGCGGCATCAATATCGATGGTCTTCTTACCTCTATCATCGCCATGGGTGATGAACTTGGTGGATTTAATGTTCCTTCAATACTGGAAGCAACAAGTGATAAAGATGGTCTCGTTAAATTTACCCCTAAAAATAATGTTACTTTGAAAAAGCTCGCAGAGCTGACTTCTCAGACCTTCGGTCTTGTCAGCGACTTAAGTGAAGCTGCAGGCAAGATTACAGAGTCCTTAAATGTCCCTGAGACATATGGTATGAACTTTGCTTCTCTGCTTAATCAGGCCAAGTCTCCGGTACAGCAGTCTGTTGCTGCTTCTACCGCTGATATTCCGGGAGTTAATCCTTTGGCTGCCGCTCCTTTAGCTGCTGAGCTTCCTGAGGAAGGCGAAAAAGCAGAGAATCCGGAAGCAATAGATATCGGCGGTCAGGACATGTCTCTCGTGCTTGAACTCCTTGGTACTATCGGTGACCGTGATAATATCAACGTAATGAAGAATCTCATCGAGCAGTTCAGCAATCTTCAGCAGACTACTGACCCGACTGATCCTACCACTCCGACAGAGCAAGAAGAACAGCCATCTCCTGCTAATCCCGGTGGACAAAGCGGTCAGCAAGATCCTCCTGAACAAGGCGGTCCGCAAGGTGAGTCTACTGGCCCCGGTAATTCTATCATAGCCGAAGATACCGACAGTGTTCAGGCTGCTATGGAGCTTCTTGAAAAGCTCGGCGGAACTGATATCGGATTTGCCGCAATCAATATGTTCGGCCTGTCAGATGGTCGCTTCCCTGTTGGCAATTACATTCTCGTTCAGACTGAGGTTCCTGAAGGTCATTTTGTAAATCCTATAATTTACACCTTCAGGAATATGTGGATTGCTTCCAACGGAAAATATGAAACTCGCGCAAGCATGGATCTCGGAGACCTTATGTCAAATGAGCAGTTCGCTGCTTTTGCGAAGAGACTTTCCGCAAGTTCAGAAACTCTTGCTGCTATATTTGAGAATCTCGCTCTCGGCGTAGATACAGGTCTTAATCTTGTACGTGCATTCATCGGCACAGGTAAAGAGTATGACACAGAAGCTCTTCTCTCCGCGTTTGAACATCTGTCTGCAGATCTCTTCAATGCAGCTAAAGAAGAAGTCTCTGCTGAGGGAGTTCCTGAAGATGAGCATGCAACAGAAGATGCTGCCACCCCTGATGCCGAGGCTCCTAAGACCGGCGCCATAAGGAAAGCCTTGACCGGTGTAGTTGATAAAGTAGTTGCCGCTTTCATTCCTAAGGCAGTAATTATCTACTATATTTCAAATATGCTTTATGCTTCAACCGGTGATTTGTTTGAGAGCGCAGAGGAGGCTTATTCCGTACTCAAGCCTCTTATCGAAGATGAAGAGTTCACCTTATCAAACCTCTTCGGAGGCATTAAGAAGATGATGGATTCTGCAGATAATATGATGAACGGGAAGGTCACCAAAGAATGGTACTTCTATAATTTAAGTTCAACAACGCTCTCTGATTCCGATGTGGCATTGCACTACATTCTCAGTGAGATGCTTCCTGAGAAGCTTGCTAAGGTTATTGAGCGTGCTATTGCTGATGAGCTTGATGTTGCAGAAGAAGTAATAGAAAGCATTATGGATGCTGTAACTCCTAATCAGTCGCCGGAAGTTTCCGATGATAACCCTGAGGATGAAGCCAAGAATATTGATTCTTCCCAGACAGAAACGTCTGGTGAAGAAGAGACATCTGCTGAAAATTCCGAACAGGAATCCCTCGCAAAATCTACTACCTCAGCAGTTCAGCAAGAAGATAGTAAGAATCAGGAGCAGACCAAGGAGACTGAAACAGAGCCCGCAACCTCTGCCGCAGACCCGACTAGCGGTTCTTCAACCGGTTCAAATATCATCGGCGAATTGGTTGAGGGTGTTGAGGAAGTAGTCGGCGGCGTTGTTAAGGGCATAGTTGGTGGCGTAGTAAATACTGTCGGCGGCCTGTTCGGTGGTATCACAAGCCTGTTTTAATAAATAAGTTACCTAATATGAATTTTTTGGAACCTCTTAACAATCTGATAAAATTGGCGGAAGATGCCGGGCTGTCTCAAGTAGTATATGAGGCATGGAATGTGGTGAATATTGCTGTTGTATCTATATTCTGCCTCATTTACCGTAAGCGCTACGATATCAAGCGTTCTCACGCGGTACTTGTTCCTATATTTATGTACCTTGTAGGCGATGCTTTTATCCTCCTGCTTGGCTGGATTGCAATGGGCTTCCAGTATTTCGGATCCAACAACATAGTAAAAGGATTTAGCTTCTTTCCGTTAGTTGGTTTGCTTGCTTCCAAGGTTTTCAAAATTGATTGGAAGCGACTTATGGATTTTAGCGCTCCGGCATTTCCATTGCTTCAATTTACGGCACATATTGCGTGTAACTTTGCCGGGTGCTGCTGCGGTTATCCTATGGAAGGTGGTATTTGGAATCCGATTTGGAATCAATATCTTTTTCCTGCACAACTCCTTGAGAGCCTCGTTTCTCTGCTGATATTTGTCGCATGTCTTATCTATGCGAAGAAGCAGAACTACGAAGTAACCGGTAAGGTTTATCCTTTCTTTCTCGTCACTTTCGGCGCAACAAGATTTTTCCTTGAGTTCCTGCGCTGCAACGAGAAGCTTTTCTGGGGTATATCGGAGCTTGCGCTATGGGCACTTCTGATGGTTATAGTCGGCACCGTATGGTTTATCAAGGCCGGTAAAAAGACTGCAAAGAAGAGCAAGAAAAAATAATCAAATCCTATATAAAAAGCACCGCTCATATGAGCGGCGCTTTTTATGTACTAAGACTATCAGTCTTCTGTCGTGGTTTCTATATCTTCTGTAGTTTCTTTTTCTTCAGTTTCTTCTTCAGGTAAGCTTTCCTGTTCGGACTCATCTGCCGGATTTTCTTCTTCCTTTTTGTCATGTACCAGTATGATAAGCATTGTTGCAACTATAAGTACGGTTGCTACGGCAATAAGTATCCAGACTATGTCCGGAAGTCCTCCGACTTCACATTCGGCATAGACTGTGCCCCCTACATACTTCATGACGTTCCACGTAGCCGTCATGCCGTCTTCGGACACCTCTCCTGCGTTAGTATCAGATATCTTCTCCGGCATCTGAACCGTCAGCTTAAAATTCAGTCCGTCCATTATATTGCCGAGTTCGTCTTCAACCAGTTCAAAGCCCGTAAACAGCGTTTCTACGGGGATTTCAAAACGTATAGTTCCATCTGTCTTGGACAGCATAGAGAAATTAGCAACTCTCTTGGAAAGGTCTGTTATTCTTGCTCCGAGAGTAATTCCGGAGTATCCATTATCTCTATAAGTAGATACAGATATTCCCACAAAAGAAGCAGCTTCAAAATATCCTCGATCAGCAAGCTCTTCGAGCAACTCTTCGGGAGTCATGTGGATCATTTTAAAGAGCTTGTCCGGCATTCCGAAATCAAAGTTAACCGTCCCCGACAGGTCCTTGTTAACCTTAACATTCATATTGATTTTGGCGCATCCTGCGAGCATCATCGTCGCCGCGAGCACAAGCGCTATTAAAAAAAGTTTTTTCTTTTTCACGATAATCACCTGCTCCTTATCTTTCGGGATCAAATCTTTCAAATATCGGAATGCCTCCACGGGACACTATCACATCAAAATCTCCTTTGCTCCTGATTGTCCAGGAAACCTCCTGCGCTCCGCGCCGTATAGCTCTGCGATTTGCCGCTCTGTCTCTATCCTCAAATTTGTATGCGATAAAATCAGGCTTTGTAATCACATTGAACCATAGGTTCGTAAGGATAACTCTCTGATATAAC
>JAZRXC010000049.1:0-9755 GCA_045600025.1 Lachnospiraceae bacterium | reverse complement strand
GGACGTATTACGACGTCTACGGGTTTGTTCTTTCCGAATCCGGTATCTACGCAGGGGAATTTAACGCCGAAGATTTCAACAAGTTTATCTTCAAGCATAGTTCCGCCGATGATATTACTATCGCCGATGAAATCTGCAACGAACGCATTTTCAGGCTCGTTGTATATGCTCTCCGGGGTGCCCATTTGCTGAATATACCCCTGATTCATAACAACAACAGTATCGGACATAGTAAGAGCTTCTTCCTGATCATGAGTTACGTAAATAAATGTAATACCGAGCTCATTCTTAAGTCTGATAAGTTCATACTGCATGTCCTGACGAAGCTTAAGATCAAGAGCGCCAAGAGGTTCATCCAGCAGAAGGACCTTCGGCTCATTTACGATAGCTCTTGCTATCGCAATACGCTGCTGCTGTCCGCCTGATAGAGAATCAACAGTTCTGTTGGCATAATCTTCAAGATTAACAAGCTTTAATGCGTATTTAATCTTATCGTCAATATATTGCTTTGTTTTGCCGCTGATATGAAGGCCGAAAGCAATATTCTCAGCGATATTCATATGGGGAAATAACGCGTATTTTTGAAATACGGTATTTAGGTTTCTTTTATTCGGGGGAAGGTTCGTGATATCACGCCCTTCAAACATAACCTGACCTGAATCAGGTTTGACAAAACCGCCAAGTATACGAAGTGTGGTTGTCTTTCCGCATCCTGACGGACCCAGCAGTGTAATGAATTCGTTTTCATGCACTGAGAGGTTCAGATCGTCGAGAATCATCTGACCATCGTAGCTCTTGGTAACGTGCAAAAGTTCAATAATCGGTGCTCCCATGTTTAAATCTCCCTTTTAGAGTATATTTGTCAGGAATATTTCTATTCCAATGATCACTAAAATTATTCCGCCGAATATTTCAGCTTTGCCTGAAAACTTATTGCCGAATTTACGGCCTATAAAGATGCCGCAATAGCATATTATCAATGTTACTATACCGATAATAACCGAGGAAATAACTGCTTCTATAGTTGAATATGAAACTGTTGTAAACCCAACAGAAAGTGCATCAATTGATGTTGCAAGCCCCTGAAGCAGTAATGCAGCAAGTGTAAGTTTTTCTGTCTGTTCATTTGCCTCATCATTCTTCTTGCCATCTATAATCATTTTAATACCAATGATTGATAACAGAATCAAAGCAATGTAAGGAACTGCTTTTGCAAAGACTTCAAGATAGGAAGCTGCAATATGTATGACAAACCATCCTGTAAGCGGCATTAACGTCTGAAAGGCAGCAAATGTGCCTGCTATCAGAAACATTTTGCCGCCCTTCATACGGGGTTCGGCCAAACCATTCGCAACGGACACTGAAAATGCGTCCATCGCGAGGCCTAAGCCGAGTAATATGCTGTTAAGGATTAAGACAATCAAGCGAAAAATCCTCCCTGGCGGGGCTGTATCAACCCGCGCCGTCCGCAATAACCGGTGTCGGTCTGCGGGAATCAAATACGGAATTCACATCGATTCCGAGTTTGGTAAGTACACTGCTATTGCCGATCATAGTCTGATACATAAGGTATCCGTCAATATTAATACGTGCACCTCTTACATAACTTCCGCCATACTGGTACCAATACATTCCGCCTGCATCAACATTGAAGAACGTATGGAATCCTTTGCTTGAAAGATATGCGTACTTCTCATTTTCAGAGGTATACTTCTCGAGTCCGGCTATGTCTGCGCCGTGAGGATATACAATTATATCCGTATCACCTACGATAGGTGCAACACGTGAAAGCCATTTTTCAGTATCGGTCTTAAGCCAATCTAAAGACTTTTGGCTATAAGGTCTGTGTCCCCAAGAATGGCAGGCAAATTCATATCCGTCTTCACGAAGCTTATTTGCTATAACCTTAGCCTGCTCGGTGTATTCGCTGATATGATCTAATGTAATATCAGGATGAGCATTAAGCCATGCTTTTTCATCGCTTGTAGGGCTCTCAAAGAATCCTACATCTGTACGATAACCGAATACTCCGTCATAACCGGTAAGTGCAAGCGTACCCTTATGGTTATGATATGCAAAATCAGGATGGAGCTTAACAAAATCATTTAAAATCGGAACGTGATCATAATTGCCGACTCTTGTAACACCTGCTCTATCAGTGTATTCACATCTGATATCGCCATTCTCATCGATAATCATACGGTCGGCAAGACCGAGATCGGCATACTGAGCGTAGTAAGCCGTATCGTCATATGAGAAAATCACAGGCTTTTTACCTGAAGGAAGTTTAATGTCGGTTGCCGGTGTATATACACCATCTGAACACTTATATACGTCGCTGATATTTAATATTACATAGTTTGCATCATAGAGCATCTGGATAATCTTTGAAAACTCTTCATCAGTAACCATCCAGGCATTATAGCCGTTAATAACAGATGAGCTATGTGCAGAAGTGTCAAAACAGCGCTCAAAATCAACAATTAAGGAATGGAAAAATACGTGCGGAATAGTCTCTGCATTTACCGTTACACATGCAGCTTCCTGTTGAGAAATCTCGTCAGCCAATGCTGTAAGTTCTTGTCTTTGATCAAAGCCGGGCTGAGACTTCAAAAGTTCTATTGCGCCTGCATAATCATACTGGCTAGCAAGCTTACGGGCTTCTACAAGGACATCTGCAGTAACATCGGCACCTGAAGTCGGATCGGTCGGGGCTGCCTGAGAAGTTGGCTCAGTAGGGTTTTCCGTAAATGCAGGTGTTGTAGGGTTATCATCTTTGTTTTTATTGATTAACTTAACAGCAAGAAATATCAATATGCCAAGCAGAATGCATATTACAGCTATGCCTATAATTCTTCTGATAAGCATTTTACGATGTCTTTTTCTTGCTCGTGCTGATTGGCCTCTGCCTATGTAATTATCACTCATATCGATGCTCCTTTCACAAACAGTAATTTTAACATAATTCCCGTTAAAATTAAATCATAAATTTAATCAATTATTCTGCACCTCGATTGAAGTGTCCTCTTGTAATCATCTTACCGGGAACGACATCTCCGTCGAAGAATTTTTTAAGTATTGACTTGATTTCCATACTTGGCTCCGTAGTAAAACTAAGCCTTATACTATCGGCCTTATAAATCTCCGGCTCATCCAAAAGCCAAGTAGGAACGCTGTTGTAAATAATGTTATAGCAATATGTACAACAATTTACTGCGCGAAAATCAGCGCCGGTTCTGTCATGAAGCTTAGTTATGGTGTAAGGCTCTTTTTCTTTGGCACATTTACCTGTAGTTTGCTTTAAGCAATTGTTTGATATCATTACAGGATAATATCCGTATGCGACTATTTCCGTTTTTGCAAATCCTCGCTCCGCAAGTTCATATTTATTCAGCTCGTAAGGAGCAGTAAAATAATCGGCTCCGAGCTTCTCCAGTTGTTTTGTTGCAGCTTTATTCCAGGTATAAAGTCCGGCATCTAAAATTCTTTTTCCGGGGATTCCTTTTTCCTCAATGAATCCTAATTCATCAAGATTTCTTATCAGGTACCCGTCGGGAGAAAAGCTCATAAGTGCATCTAATTTGCGCATTAATGTATCAGGCATTGATGAATCAAATATGTATGGCATAGCAAAGTAAATATTTTTACCTGCAGCGTGGGCTCCGTGAACGATAGGCTTTATCCTATCTCGAGTTATACGTTCCATCTCAACGTAAATACCGGTAATCCCCGGGAAGGAAATCACATCATCAAATACGGATATGTCAGAAATTAATACGTTTATATCCATTTATTCTCTCCTTCTCCAGTTCTTCAGATGCATTTCTGCGTAAATTATTCAACACGGATACCGGTACAAATGCGTCCGGATTTAAATTTATGTCGAGACAGGTAAGCTCAAAACAAGTATCGCCGAATTTGGATATGCTTCTCTTTACGTCTTCTTCGGTAAGCGGTCTGCTTTGAGCGCGACTTACTACGTCACCATAGACCGTCACGCTTCGTTCTCCGTCAGTAAGCGTCATATGAAGAGGTAATCCCGAAATAATCGTAACTTCTGCCTGAACAGGAATTCTGATATTGTTATCAATAAATTTCTTGTCAATTGCCTCGAGGGTTTTTGCGGATACTTCACGCATTTCCGGTTTATCGCCCTTAAATATCATATCCTTACCGTTATGTCGTGTAAAATATCCCGTTGTAATACCGCCTCTGTCATAGAGCTCGGTTAATAATTTCTTATCAGCTGCAGATACTTTATATCCATCCCGGCCAAGAGTTGCATACATATCAATGTATTTACGATAAACCGAAGTAACGCCCGCAGTATATCTGGGGCTCTTCATACGTCCTTCAATTTTAAGTGATGCAACGCCTGTATCAATAATATCAGGAAGAATCATCAGTGTATTAAGATCTTTAAGATTGAGCAGATGATCTTTCGGAAAACCAAGTCTGCATACCTGCGCACATCGTCCCCTGTTTCCCGAACGTCCACCGATAATACTGCTCATAAGACACTGACCGGAATAGCAATAACAAAGAGCACCGTGAATAAAGCATTCTGTTTCAATTTCACCAAGCTCAGTTACTTTTTTTATATCTTCAAGAGATAATTCGCGAGGAAGGACTATGCGACTTATTCCGATATCAGATAATAATCTCGTACCGTATTCACTTGACACTGCCATCTGCGTACTGGCATGAATAGGAAGCGCAGGAAAACTTTCCCTGATAAGTGAAGTCACGCCGTAATCCTGAACTATAACTGCATCCAGTCCTTCTTCATAAAGCGGACGGAGAAAAGAGATAACTTCTTCACCCATCTCACGTTCTTTAATTAATGTATTTACGGTAAGGTAAAGCTTTCGGCCGTATAAATGCAAAAATCGAAGGGTCTTAATAAGACCCTCCAAATCGGGATTTTCGGCATATGCGCGGGCACCGTATTTCGGTCCACCCATATATACAGCATCTGCACCGGCATTTACAGCGGCTCTCATGCTTTCAATACTTCCAGCCGGAGCGAGTAGTTCAGGTACTTTCATTAATAACCCTTCTTACTGTGATAATCTTGACCTAACAATTCTCTTTTCAGGTCATTTACTTCTTTCTCAAGCATCTTTTTTTCGGTTTCAAGTTCAGCAAGTCTGTGGCGCAGCTTGTAATAATCATCTGCTATGTTCAGATCAAGCATTATTTTTCTGTAATCAGAGGGCTGACGCTTGAAATTTTCGGTTTTCTTTAATTCACTGAGTTTGGTATTTATATACGTGGCGATGGTCTGTAAGTACTCATCATCTTCGTAACCGCCAAGCACATAAGTCTTGCCGTCTATAATGACCTCTGTGTAATTTTTAGTCATACGCCCTCCTTAAAAATTCATAAGACCGAGGTGCCTATATGCTCCCTCTGTCACCACTCTACCGCGCGGAGTACGTTGAAGAAGACCATTCTGAATGAGATAAGGTTCAATTACGTCTTCCAGCGTTCCGACGTCCTCTCCTATAGCTGCTGCCAAGGTTTCGGCGCCTACAGGACCACCCTTGAAACTTTCTGCTATAGTAAGTAAAACTCTTCTGTCTGATGAGTCGAGGCCGGCTTCGTCAATATCAAGGACAGATAATGTATCACGTGTAACCTGCAAATCAATTGCTCCCGTACCCTTTACCTGTGCGAAGTCGCGAACACGCTTAAGCAGTCTGTTAGCAAGTCTCGGCGTACCGCGTGATCTTCTTGCAAGTTCAGATGCCGCTTCGTCATTAATATCAACAGACAAAACAGAAGCGCTCCTGTTAATAATATTCTTCAATTCATCAGGCGTGTAAAACTCAAGCCTGTGAACAATTCCGAATCGGTCACGAAGCGGTGCTGTAAGCATACCGGCTCTTGTAGTTGCGCCCACAAGCGTGAAATGAGGAAGATTTAGTCTGACACTTCTTGCCGTCTCTCCCTTACCAAGCATGATATCTATTGCAAAATCCTCCATGGCCGGATATAGAAGTTCTTCTACCTGTCTGTTAAGTCGGTGTACTTCATCTATAAACAACACATCACCTTCTTGAAGCGAGCTTAATATAGCAGCCATCTCACCGGGCTTTTCAATAGCAGGGCCGGAAGTGATTCTGATGTTTTTGCCCATTTCATTTGCGATAATGCCTGCAAGCGTAGTCTTGCCGAGACCGGGAGGTCCGTATAATAAAACGTGGTCCAGAGATTCACCACGCGACTTCGCTGCATCAATATAGATGCGCATAGTCTCTTTAGCCTTTTCCTGACCTATATAATCCTCGAGATATTTAGGTCTCAGACTCTCGTCAATTTTCTTATCTTCATCAGTTATGTCTGTGTTAATTATTCTCTGCATAATTTACCTTACCATTCTTCTAAGCGCGAGTCCGAGTATCTCACCGGAATCCATACCGCTTATATCTCCGATTCCTTCTATTGCAGTAAGCGCCTGAGAAGCACTGTAGCCCATAGCAACCATAGCAGCGAGTGCGTCTTCTCTGGCACCGGGAGTAGCTGTGGCAAATGAATCAGAACCAGCCGGTGAAATATCAGCTATACTGAACTTATCTTTAAGTTCAAGAATTACTTTTTTTGCTGTTTTCGGGCCAAGGCCGGGTACCTTTGACAGAGACTTTTCATCTTCAGATAAAACAGCAATTCGAAGTGCATCCGGGCTCATATATGACATAATACCGAGGGCAACCTTAGGTCCAATTCCGCTGATTGTTATAAGGCTGCGAAACAGTTCTCTGTCAGAAGGGGAAAGAAAACCATATAGCTTCTGAGAATCCTCGGTAACATGAAAGTGAGTATACAGCTTTACGCCGCCTCCTATACCGGGGAGTGATGAAATAACCGTAGACGGAACATTAATGCCATATCCGATTCCTCCGGCTTCAAGCACAACCATTTTATCATATATCTCTGTTAAAACTCCGGTCACATATGAAATCATAGACACCTCATTGATTTTAAAAGGTTCATCATATATACTCTAGTCATGAAAATATATGATGAAGACTATACTTTACATATAAATGATGTTCCGAAAGATGCCCTGTTCTTTGATATAGAAACAACCGGTATATCTCCGGAGCGTTCTCACATGTATCTCTTCGGATGCATTCATCAAGTCTGCGATGATAAGTGGCATTTTCGCCAGTGGCTTATCGAAGAGCCTCAAGACGAACGATATGCCATCACCGATATCAATAATTATATATCAAAATTCAAATTATTAGTACACTTTAATGGAAATAGATTTGATATTCCGTATGTTGCGCAAAGATGCGCCAAGTTATGCATACCCGATGTAATATCAGGTCTTGATTCTCTTGATCTGTACAGGCGTCTGCATCACACCAAGCTGCTCTTCGGAATCGAAAACACAAAGCAAAAAACCTTCGAGCGATTCACAGGATTAAACCGGGTTGATAAGTTCAACGGTGGTGAATTAATTGATGTCTATCATGACTATCAAAAAACTCAAAGTGAAGACTGTCTTCATATGATTCTTCTCCATAATCGCGAAGATGTGCTCGGTATGACTAAAGTCCTCAGTCTTCTTCCTTATGGACATCTTTTTGACAAGAATGCTCACATTTCTTCCGAAAAACCTGTCATCTTATCACAGGATAATGATAGCGTTTTGCTGAAAATACACAGTGACTATTCATATCCCATACCTGTATCAAGAAGGATTCTCGATGTAAATGTTCACCTTGAGGGCGAATATATAACTCTGAGAATACCTTTGTGTCATGATGAACTGAAATACTTTTTCCCGCATGCTGTCGAATACTACTACCTTCCTGTTGAAGATATGGCCGTTCATAAAAGCGTTGGCGCTACGGTTGATCCGGCATTCAGACAGCAAGCCACAAGAGAAACATGTTATATCAAACGTAAAGGTACATTCTTTAGACTACCGGGATATTTTGCCAAGGAAATATATCGTCCCTGCTATGCCGGCAGCCCATATGCCGAATTTTGTGACAAAATATTGGACGATGCTTCATTTTGGAATGAATATCTGGTAAGCCTTTTTGCATCTATCAGGTCTCTTCCAGCGTACGCAAAATCTCAAGGGATTTAAACTTCCTGTCTATAAACTGGCTTTTTAGATAGTTTACTTCTCTGTCAAATACCTCAAGTGCTTCATCCGACAAATTAAACTTATATAAACTCTCAAGCGGGGTATTTAAAGTGTAATTCCAAGCACATACAACTGCATCTCCGACGTTGTGAATCGGATTTTCACTGTATTCACCGTTAATAGCCATACATCTGAGTTCAAATACAAGTTTTATCAGTTTTAGCGGCATTTGTTTTTTCTCTATTGCAAGAAGCGTTGCATATGCAAGCCTGAGAAGCTCGGTTGCCTCAAGTCCTTCGCGCGAATAATATTCTGTAAATTCCATTACGTAAGCGCCATAACATGAGCTGTCAATATCCTGACTGACAGCATCAAAATAATTGCTTATATCAATGCTGTCGAGAGTATAGGAATTACGGCCTTCATAGAGCTGCATTTTCCCGAATACAAAAGGTCTTCCTGTAGCAATAAGCGTACTGCCGGGTCTCCTGGCCCCTCTTGCAAATGCAGATATTTTTCCGAAATCGCGCGTAAGTATAACAAGTCTGCGATCAGACTCTCCTATGGGCTCAGCCCTTAGTATCATACCTGTTGTTACGACTTTTTCGTTCAATTCTTATCCCCATAACCAAGGCTGCGTAATATACCTTCATTATTGCGCCAATCCTTACGCACTTTCACAAAAAGTCGAAGGTTTACTCTGCCCTCGGTCAGACTTTCAAGTTCGATTCTGGCATCCGTGCCGATTTTCTTCAGCATGCTTCCGCCTTTACCTATAATAATTCCTTTATGGGAATCTCTTTCACATATTATATCTGCGGAAATATCAGTGAGTCCGTCTTTTCTTTCGTCATATGCAGTAACAATAACAGCTATACCATGCGGAATCTCATCTGAAAGATGTCTTAAAGCTTTTTCACGAATAATCTCTTCCGCTATTTTTTTCATCGGCTCTTCAGTCACCGTATCTTCATCATAATACATTGGTCCTTCGGGCAAATGATCGAATAATACGTTAAGAAGTTCCGGAACATTTTCACCGTTTAATGCCGAAACCGGAACTATATCTGTGAAGTTTAATTTGCCCTGATAGGCTTCTATGACCGGAAGCAAATCATTTCTTTTAACCGTATCACACTTATTTATAACGAGAACAATAGGCGTGGAGGTCTGCATCAGTAACTCAGTTATATGTTGCTCGCCGGCGCCACTGAATGTAGAAGGTTCAACCAGCCAGACTATAACGTCAGCATCTGATATAGTCTTTTGAGCCTCGCTTACCATATAAGTGCCAAGTGCGTTTTTGCTTTTGTGAATACCCGGCGTATCTAAAAAAACGATTTGTCCGCGTTCCTCAGTATAAACAGTCTGAATTTTATTTCGCGTGGTCTGAGGCTTTGAAGATGTAATAGCAATCTTCTGTCCTATAATCTGATTCATTAAAGTAGATTTTCCTACATTCGGACGGCCTATAAGTGCAACATATCCTGATTTTATCTTTTCCATATTTTCACCGTTAATATAATTTTGTAACGCTGGCAAATAATTCTTTTGTTTCTTCTATCTGAGAGGCAGTTCCTACCGTGCATACATCACCGTTCGAAATTGCTTCTATATAAGGTGCAAGCGAGCGAATAACCTCCGGCGT
>JAZRXC010000048.1:0-21705 GCA_045600025.1 Lachnospiraceae bacterium | reverse complement strand
TATGCGCGTTAATGTACTATGTTAATTGGCCACCTTGACCATACTGTATCTGACTACTGTATCTCCGGGCTTATAGCCCTTCTGGAATTCTTCCACTATTGTGTTTTCGGGTTCATTCTCATCTTCAATATGCATTACCGCATTGTGAAAGTCCGGATTGAATTTCTGTCCGACTGCTTCAATCGGTGTTACGCCAAGAGAACTTAGCATATCGAGTAGCTGCTTGTAGGTTTTTTCCATACCTTCCGCAAATGCATCCTTATCGCCGTCTATTGAAGCAAGACCTCTTTCGAAGTTATCTACTACCGGGAGAAGTTTCTCTACTACGCTCTTAACTCCCATATCAAAGCGGGCTGCTTTTTCTTTATCTGTGCGCTTTCTGTAATTGTCAAATTCTGCGAGGCTGCGTCTGTAATTATCATTCAGAGTTGCTATTTCTTCTTTTGCAAGATCCAGTTCGCTTTTTTTAGGTTCTGCTGCCTTTTCCTTTTTTTCTTCTGTCTTTTCCTCGGTTACCGGCTCTTCTGCTACCTGTTCTTCTTTTACTTCTTGTTCAGGTTTGTTACCGGTTTCTTTGTTTTTCTTACCCATGTTTTACTCCTGTTTTAAAAAAATATCATCCAGCTGAGACATCGTCTCTTTTAGCGTATTTACTACTTTTTCATAATCCATTCGCTTAGGTCCGATAATTCCGATCTTGCCGCATACACCGCTGCCGAGTTCATATGTTGCCGTAACTACGCTGCAGTTCTTCATAGTATCAACAGGAACCTCATCACCAATATAAACTTGAATGTCTCTGTGATCGCCATCTGCAAATACCGGCTGAAGCAGTTGCTTTTCTTCTATTGCAGATATCAGCTCACTTGCTTTATCGCCTCCTGTAAGCTCAGGATATTTGAAGATATTGGGCGTGCCGCTTGTGTAGACTCTTTGAGTTTCTTCGGCTGATATTGCTTCGCCTATGGCATCTATTATTCTGCCGACAAGCTCTGCTCTCGTTCCTGCCTTTTCTTTTATTCTGCTGATAATGGCAAGATTAATTTCTTCTATTGAAAGCCCGACAAGGTTCTGATTGAGGAGCAAATTCAGCTGAAGTACTTCCTGCGCATCAAGGTCCTCACCTATATCAAATATATCGTTGCGGACCATATCGCCGTTCAGTACTATTACTGCCAGCAGTCTGCCGCCCTGCATCGGGGAGAGTTGTAAAAACTTCAGCTTTCCGCTTGATGCTTTAGGACCTGTGATCATAGTCGCATAATTTGTATTGTTGGCTAAGATCTTGGCCATCTGCATAAGCAGTTCTTCCAAACGATTAACTCTGTTTAGAAGCATCGTTTCTTCTGCGGCCGGCTGAGGAAGCTGTTTGCCTTCCTGCATAAGTTCATCTACATAAAGACGATAAGCCTTGTCTGTCGGAACACGACCTGCCGAAGTATGTGGCTGGACAATCAGCCCCATCTCTTCAAGGTCCGACATCTCATTGCGAATAGTAGCCGGTGAAAGCTGCAGACCGTCAATCTTTGAAATTGTTCGGGAACCAACCGGCTCACCGGTCTCCTGATAATTTCTTATTATGGCGTTTAATATGCTTTTCTTTCTCTCGTCAAGTTCCATGTCTCTTCCTGTCTGTTAGCACTCTCGCGCATTGAGTGCTAACAACTGTGTATAATATAAGCCCCGGACATCAATATGTCAAGGGCTTAAAAATTAAGAATTTATAAACTGTTCTTTTGCAACACTCTTGATTTTTTCAATCGGATGCGGAAGCTCCATCTTTCTTGTTCTCCCGTCTCCTTCAAAGAATATTGAAAATACTCCGGGACCGATATGTGAACCTATTACCGGGCCTACATCTGCTATATAAGTGAATTTCACTCCGAACTCTTCCATAAACTTATCCTGGAGCAATAATATATCTCCGAGGCAGTCAGAATGACAGACAAATATCGTATCATCAGGTCCCGGTTTTAATGCACGCTTACTGTATTCGGATACAAGTGCTTTAATTGCACTTTTTCTTCCGCGAACTACATATTTAAAGGCCAATTTGCCATTGTCATCCATATTAAGTACCGGCTTGATGCCTACAGTTGATGCAACCTTGGCTGCCGATGCTCCGAGTCTTCCGCCCTTACGCAGATACTTTAAATCGTCTACAGAGAACCAGTGGTTCATGTTCATCTTGCTATCTTCCAGCATGGCTACGCATTCATCAATCGTTGCTCCGTCACGTTTTTTCATAACAGCTTTGTATACGAGAAACCCCATGCCTGCAGAAGCGCTCATGGAATCTACACAGATAATGCGCCTCTCCGGATAATCCTCGAGTAAATTTCCTGCAGCAATCATTGCTGTATTACATGTCACACTTAAAGCCGATGAAAAACCGATGTATAGAATGTCCTTGTCCTCTTTTAATATCGGCTCCCACAAATCTTCATAATCCATCTGGTTGACGGATGAGGTGCGTACATATCTTCCGGCACGCATATTTGCGTAGAATTCGCGGGCGTCCATGTCATAATTAAGATATTCTTTTTCTTCGCCTTCGAAATAGAAATGCAGCTGGCAATATTTAACCCCCCACTCATTTAGTGTGGCAGGATTAATATCGCAGGCTGAATCTGTGCATATTACAAAATCACTCATCTGTTTCTCCGTTTATTTTTCTGCTACCATGTTTCGTACCCAAATCCGTTTCTTAACAAGAATAGATCCTATAACTATTTTTAGTGTCATAGTTCCCTGAACTATAGCAATAAGCGGGATTATTGGTAAATCCGTAAGGTATGTAACTGCAAGCGCAACCGGGATCTGAACGCTCCACACATAGGCTGAATCAAACAAAAACGTTATCACAGTACGGCCACCGGAACGAAGTGTAAAATATGTTCCGTTACAGAACGCGCCTACCGGGAAAAATGCAGCAAATACTATAATCATTGAAGTCGCCAACGCACGAACCTCAACATTCGTATTATAAATCATCGGGAATGCCTGAGCAAGCAAAATGGTAAGGCCGCCCGTAATCAGTCCGCAAAACATTGAAAAAGCTATCATCTTCGGTGCTTCATCCACAGCTTCTTCTATCTGACCCGCTCCGAGCCTCTGGCCTATCAATATTGCAATCGAATTACCCATCGCGAGGAATACTACATTTCCGAGGTTAATAAGTGTCGAGCAAATATTGCTGGCTGCCATTACATCAAGGCCGCGGACAGAATATATCTGATTAATTGTGGCTATACCCATCGACCACAATGTTTCGTTAAATAAAAGCGGCAGGCCCTTGCGGATGATTTCATGCATAAGGGCTGAAGGTATCTCAAGACTTGAATATACTCCTTTAATATACGGATACCTTGTGGGATTTTTATGCGTCCAAAGCGCCAGTAGCCCGACTTCTACAAATCTTGACATTACGGTTGCTATTGCGGCACCTGCTACTCCGAGCGCAGGCAATCCTAATTTTCCGTATATCAAAATCCAGTTAAATACCAGATTGACTATTACCGCTATCATGCCTGCCAGCATCGGCTTCATCGTGTCCATGCTTTCACGCATGGTCGTGGAATAGACGTTAGACAAAGCAAAGGGCAGAAGTCCCCAGACGGCTACAGCCAAATAATCTTTTGCATATTTCAGCGTCAGACCCGCATCAACTACAGCCGTCTCTCCGGATAAGTAAAGTTGAATCAGTTCCTCTCCCCAGATTGACAAAACACCGAATCCCAGTATTGAAACTATGATTGCCACGAGGAGTTTGAATCTGAAGGTATGCCGCACTCCCTCATGATCCTGTTTGCCGTAGAACTGTGCGGTAAATATGCCGGGACCGGACATGCCTCCGAATATGCAAAGGTTAAATACAAATATGAGCTGGTTAACTATCGATACACCGGTCATCTGCTCAGTACCAATCTGTCCGACCATAATGTTGTCAAGCATGTTGACAAAGTTGGTGATTGCGTTCTGAAGCATAATCGGAATCGTTACTATAAGCACCTTACGATAGAACGATTTATTTCCTATAAAACGTTTTAACAATTTATGAATCCATCCTGTTGTCTGCTATAGCTTTTTGAATGTCATCCTCAGACATATTTGAGCTGCCCGTTATGACTATGTTCTGCGATCTGCCCGTGCCGAGGTCCTTTGCGCTTACTACCAAGATGCCGTTAGCATCTATGTCAAATGTTACTTCTATCTGAGGTACTCCGCGCAGTGCACGTCTTATGCCGTCGAGTCTGAAAGTTCCGAGAAGACGGTTATCTCTGGCAAAATGTCTCTCGCCCTGAAGGACGTTTATTTCAACTGAAGTCTGGAAATTGGCTGCCGTGGTAAATATCTGACTGTACCTTGTAGGTATAGTGGAGTTCTTGGCAATTATATGTGTTGCAACTCCGCCTATAGTCTCGACCGAAAGTGTCATCGGTGTTACGTCCATCAGAAGAACTTCTCTCGTACCGGCCTCTCCTGCAAGCTTGCCGCCCTGAACAGCTGCGCCGAGGGCTACGCACTCATCCGGATTAATTCCGTGACTTGGCTCGCGTTTCATAAGCTGGCGCACTTTTTCCTGAACTGCGGGGATACGCGTAGAGCCTCCTACAAGAAGCACTTTATCTATATCCGATGCAGTCAGCTTAGCATCGGATAATGCAAGCTCTACGGGGCCTCTGGTGCGTTCTACGAGGCTGTATGTAATCTCGTCAAACTTAGCTCTTGTGAGCATTATATCAAGATGCTTAGCACCGTGCTTGTCTGTCGCTATGAACGGAAGGTTTATGTTCGTAGATGTTGCAGAGGAAAGTTCAATCTTTGCTTTTTCCGCTGCTTCGCGTATGCGCTGAAGTGCCATCACGTCTTTTGATAAATCAATTCCGTCGCTCTTCTTAAATTCGGATACAAGGTATGCAGATACTGCTGCATCAAAATCATCACCGCCGAGTTTGTTGTCGCCTGCCACCGCTACTACTTCGATTAGGCCTTCTGACATCTCGATAATAGATACGTCAAATGTTCCGCCGCCCAAATCGAAAACCATGATTCTGCAATCGCCCATTGCATCTGTTCCGTATGCCAGTGCTGCAGCTGTGGGCTCATTGATTATTCTCTCAACTGTAAGTCCCGCTATGCGCCCCGCGTCTTTTGTTGCCTGACGTTGCGCGTCATCAAAATAGGCGGGAACTGTTATTACAGCTCTGTCCACTGTTTCTCCGAGATAATTCTCAGCATCACGGCGTAGCTTACGCAGTATCATCGCTGATATCTCAGGCGCGCCGTATCTCTTACCGTCTATCTGTATCTTAGAATCAGTGCCCATCTTTCTTTTTACGGAAGTAATGGTTCTGGCCGCATTTGTTACTGCCTGTCTTTTTGCCGCATCGCCTATGAGGCGTTCACCTGTTTTGGTAAATGCAACAACAGAGGGCGTCGTTCTGGCTCCCTCGCTATTTGTAATTATGGTGGGGCTTCCGCCTTCTAATACTGCTACGCAGGAATTTGTAGTCCCTAAATCAATACCTATTATTTTTCCCATCTTACATTCCTTTTCAAACTATTATGCTAACAATTTACGCCGTTTTTTTCAAGCCCTCTTTTCTTATATATTTATAAAAAATGAGCGCATTTCGGTGCCGGTCCATTGTTAAATAGTTGACACTGACATATGGTGGAATTATAATTACCTTGGTTTTAAGAAAGGATTATTTCATGTACGAAATAGACTTTAATCACCCGATATGGGTACATTTTATCGGAATCGGCGGCATCAGTATGAGTGGCCTCGCCGAGGTTCTATTAGGTAAGGGCTTCCGCGTTACCGGTTCTGATATAGTTGCTTCCGATCTTACTAAAAGGCTCACTGATCGTGGCGCTGAAATCTTTATCGGACATCGCAGTGAAAATCTCTCTCCCGATGTCGATCTTGTTGTTTTTACAGCTGCCGTTCATCCCGACAACCCCGAATATATAGCCGCAGAAAATTATGGTATTCCGCTTCTTAACCGTGCAGATATGCTCGGTGAGTTGATGAGAAATTACCCTTCTTCTGTCGCTGTTGCAGGAACTCACGGTAAGACAACCACTACTTCAATGGTTTCCGAAATCATGCTTGCCGCACAGCTTGACCCTACAGTCAGCGTGGGTGGTATGCTTGACAGCATCGGCGGAAATATCCGCGTTGGCGCTTCTCCGTATTTCGTATGCGAAGCTTGTGAGTTTACCAATTCCTATCTCTCACTTTCTCCGCTTGTTTCCATCATTTTGAATGTCGCAAATGATCATCTTGATTTCTTCAAAAACCTCGAAAATATCCGTAAGTCTTTCCGTCAGTTCGCAGAAAGACTCACTTCCGAAGGAACTCTTATCATTTGCAGCAATATAGACAATTTTGAATTCTTTACAGAGGGTCTCCCCTGCCACGTTCTTACTGTCGGCAGACGAGATGAAGATGATTACCGTTTCTCTGATGAAGTATACGATGCCCTCGGCCATCCGACGCTCACACTTCATGAAAAGTCTACCGGAAGCACCGTTAAGCTCGAACTCAATGTTCCCGGCGAGCACAACATTTGGAATGCCATTTCCGCTATTGCCGCTGGTCGCACTTTAGGCATTTCCATGGATAAAGCTATATATGCCCTCGAGCACTTTGACAGTCCCCATAGAAGATTTGAACTGGTCGGATATCTCGGTAACATTCCTGTTATCGATGACTATGGTCATCATCCCGATGAAGTTGCTGCCTGCATTAAATGTGCAAGAAACACAAGCGCAAAGCGTATAGTTGCTGTCTTCCAGGCGCACACCTATTCGCGCGTTAAGCTTCTGCTTGATGATTTCACCAAAGCGCTGTCACTTGCGGATATTGCAGTTATCGGCGAGATATATTCTGACCGCGAAAAAGACAACCTCGGTATGTCGGCAGCCGTTATGGCTGAAGAGCTTCGTAAGGTAGGTACAGATGCTTACTCATTCCCAGCTTTCGGAGAGATTGAGCAGTTCCTGCTGGAGACGCTTCAGGACGGAGATATTCTTCTTACCATCGGTTCAAAAGAAGTCTGGATGATCGGATATGATTTGCTCGGACTGAGATAAATCTTTGATTCATAAAAGAGACGATTAGATCGTCTCTTTTTTTGTGGTTCAAAAGTACTTTTTATTGTACATACCCTCTGATATTCTTACATTACACAAGGAGGCAGTGATATGTTAAAAAACAATCGCAATTCATACTGGATACAGCGCACACATATTTTCAGAAGTGATGAATATGAATGTGCCTCCTGCGGATGTAAGTATCCCAAGCCCTATAAGACCTGTCCGTCATGTTACAGAGCCATGAACGGCAGTGATTATGATCCCACATGGGTAGATGAAATTGATATCTTGGATGATCTCATTAATTAATAGATGCCGTTTTTCATTGTGCTTCTCTATTAATATTTTTTCCTTTCTTTTTTTTATCTCCTTCTTTGTTTTTCCGCGGCCAATCGGCCGTGGTTTTTATTCAGTTTATATACCTGTGATATTGATTATCAAATACTCGCAATGCCTTACCGTACGCACGGGAAATCCCCATCCTGCCATACCCGAGCTGGTAATTGCCGTCATGTCACCATAACTTCGTACGCCGTAATTCATATCATTGGAAGAAATGAATATATTGAACAAATCTATCGGGAATATTTGGCCGGCATGGGTATGTCCTGATAAACTAAGATCAAACCCGATATTTGAACCCCCGGCAAGCTCACGTGGTTGATGGTCAAGTAAAATGCTAAATGCGTCAGGTGACACATCGGAAATATAAGCCTCTATATCTTGCAGTGAGAATCTTTCTCCGGCAGAGCTGTCAGGGCGACCAAACAGCATAACATCTGCATTAGAAGAATCAGATGTAAGCTCTGTACCCGAGTCCGTGAAAATTGCATAAATCGCCTCATCCGATAATACATGCACACCGGCAGCAATGAGTGAATCAATCAACTCCCTAAAGGAGAATGCAGGGGTATCCGTATAACGATTTAAATCATGATTACCGCATACATAATATATGCCGAGGTGTGGCTTTTTTTCGGCAAGCGCGGCACAAGCCATCTTCATATCTTCTGCCGTTGTACTCTCATCGAATATATCCCCTCCGAGCAATAAAATATCCGGCTTATGTGTCATGATTTCCGAAAGCTTTTCCGAAAATCCTGCGCCGTTCATATTAAGGCCAAGATGCACATCACTGATAAATGCTATTTTAAGTGATTCATTTGCATCAAATTTATCTGTTGTTATCTCATAAGATGTACATACAACTTTTTGCATATTTGCATAACCATATCCGGTCAAAAGCAGTGTGCAAATAAGCGGAACAATAATTAAAAAGCGGAGCACTTCAAATCTTCGTCCGATACTTTTACCACTCTTATTTAAGATTCTTTTGATAATCGCCGCGATAATATCTGCAGCAACAGAAAACATAGCCAGATAGGCAAATATAAGAAGCAGCATTCTGGATTTATATGCAGTAAAAGCAATCAATGCTGCACCTGCTGTCGAAATCAGAAAGCGCATAAACGGACGGCGCCCGAGGCTGCACAGCCCGAGCGCCCGTCGTATTACATAATAAAAATAGGCAAATAGCGGAAATAATATCGCTTTGCTGATAAAAGAAATCATACCTGATTATAAAATCTTAACCGTTCCGTCCTCTGTGATTTCAAGCGTATCGCCTGTCTTAACAGTGTCAAGAAATTCCTGGCCAAGTTGATCAATTGCGATTACATTACTGTTTTCCCAAACAACAGAAAGGATTACTCCTGCACCTGCGAGCGAGTCAATGTGCTCGGAAAAGAGTAGGCATGCAGGGTTGATTCCCATAGAGCAAATTACCTGAAGTACCATACCGCCGGTAGTTGATCCGATAGTCTGAGGAAGGCAAAGAGCCTTTCCTGTCAGATTTTTGTTGTATATATCGGGGTTGTTCTGATCTGCTGCAATAACCTGCTTCGCGCCCTTAAGAGCTGAAGACTGGAAGGTTGCAAGTGTATTTACGCCCTGATGAGAAACTATCGCTTCGCCTTTGTAATAGCCGGCATTTATTACGCGTCCCTTAAACTCTTTCATATTATTTACCTGCCTTTCCTGTGATGATGTCAAGCAGCTCGTCGTCCTTATAATAACGGGCGAGCGAGTAAGTACGAAGCTTATTCGAGCAGGTCATAAGACGTCTGCCTTTAGTAAGCGGATTGGAAGTATACATGAGCGGGCAAATAGAAGTAACGCGTGCGCCGGTTTTGAGAAGCTGCTGGTACTTTTCGGTTCTTACAAATTCATCGCGCACAGGCGGAGCGGTGCAAAGAACTGTCTGGCAGGTAACTTTGGAGCGTCCTGACTCTGCCAGTCCGGAAATGATTTTGTCTGCCCAATCGTTAAGCTGAATAAGCGACAGGTGCGGGCAGCCGATAAATGCAAGCACACCGGCCTTGTCCGGCTCTTTCCACATAACAGGATATGACTTGTATACTCTCTCAAGTTCAGCATCATCGATTACATATTCCTTGTAATCAGGAACCAGCAGACTCTCACCGAGTTCAACTGCCTCAGGAGTAATCTTATCAATATGATAGAGACCTACCGCGCCATTTGAAGCGGTTGCTGCGCCGAAATCTTTAAGATATCCCTTACACTCATCATTCAGTTCAGTGCCGATCCACTTGTCAAGGCCTACTACGTAAGGTACGTCTTCCATAACCTTGATTCCGATAGCTGAGCCGAGTATTTGAGGTATAGGCTTCTTCGTAGTATTTACAATTACCTTCCACTTTGCCTTACGGCCTTCGTCGGTAAGAAGTCCGAATTTCGGAACATAGCCGATTATTGATCCGAAGATATCAATCATTCCGGAGTTTCTGTTACAGCGCGCTCCAAGTACTGAGTTAGCATAGTTAACAGCACTTGATTCTGCCCATGAAAGCACATCACCCTTCTTGGGAACATTTCCCATCTCATCAAAATAGCAGGCACACGAAAATGCATCTTCATTTACAAGACCGAGTTTTTTAAGCTGCGCTTCATAATCTTTCTGCTTTCCGTAAAGAATGGTAGAAAACAGCAGTTTGTCGATGGGATTGCACTTTACATTTTCAAAATCCACGGGACGAGGGTCCATAGTGAATCCCTCTTCTACCTTGAGACCCGCATCAATCAGTTCATCCATTACGCGGTACACAGGCTTAAGAAGTGACAGGCCAAATGAAGTAACAAGGTGGCCTTCACCATGAGTAACCGGAACTAATTCCTCTGCCTCAAACATATCGCCATAACGCACGATGGTCTCCATAACCTTGGCCTTTACAGGGCCTTCGGAGCCTTCAAGTATGGCCTTTTGCTCATCCGAGAGCTTCATTTTATAATCGTACATATTGCCTCCTTAAATCTTCATTGCGACATCCCATGCGCCCCATATTACCGTGCGCAGGTTGCCAACGTGCTGACAGTCGCCGACAAGCTTGGCGCCCTTAATATCAGCAGGCATCGGGTGATATCCCATGCTGCGGATTATGCTGTCGCCTTCGATTTTGAATTCTTTGCCGTCCTTGTCGCGGACCATAACACCGTCAGGGCACACCTTTGTAAGTGTTGTATCAAGGTGAACTTCAACGTTATTAAGGGCGAAATAATCGCGGAGATATGAGCTGTTTGCAAGGCATACACCCGGAACTGCAATGAGGTCATTTTTCATCTCTATAATGATTGGCTCATGGCCTTTCTTGTGAAGATCATAAGCTATCTCACATCCGGTAAGGCCGCCGCCGATTACGATTACCTTGTGACCTACTTCACGGCCGTAGAGGTATTCGCAAGCTTCAATTGCATCAGAGAGGCCTTCGATGCGAGGGCAATTTGCCGCTGCGCCTGTAGCTACGACAACCTTGTCATAGCCGGATAAATCCGCCTCTGATTTAATCTCAGTTCCGAATTTAACTTCAATTCCAAGGTCCTTAATCTCTTTAGCATACCAAGCAAGAAGCTCTTTATCCTTCTCCTTAAATGAAGGAGCTGCCGCTGCATTGAATACGCCGCCGAGCTTATCACTCTTCTCAAATATTGTAGGCTTATGGCCGCGCAGTGCCAGTACTCTTGCAGTCTCCATGCCACCGATGCCGCCGCCTATGATGGCAACCTTTTTAGGTGACTTGGTAGGAACAATCTTATACTTTTTAGACTGCATCGTCTCAGGGTTAAGTGCGCATCTTGCCATGCCCATATTGTCGGTTAACGGCTGATCGTTGCCGACGCCCTTATAATGTGCCATGTTGAAGCATGCGTTATGGCAGCAAATGCAGGGATGAATCGAAGCCTCATCATCAGCCATAAGCTTTGTTACCCATGCAGGATCAGTAAGGAACTGACGAGCTACGCCCATTGCATCAAGCTCTCCGGCAGCTATTGCCTCTGATGCAGTTTCGGGAGTCATACGTCCTGCGCATACTACGGGGATATCAACATATTTCTTAATATGCTTAACCTCTTCGATATTGCAGTTCTGGTCCATATACATAGGCGGATGAGCCCAGTACCAGGCATCGTAGGTTCCGTTGTCGCAGTTAAGCATGTCATATCCGGCCTCCTGAAGATACTTGGCAGCCTTCTCACTCTCTTCCATATCTCTTCCGACTTCTGTGTACTCTTCGCCGGGAAGTGCGCCCTGTCCGAAGCCCTTTGTCTTAGAGACTACGGAATATCTGAGTGATACGGGGAAATCATCTCCGCAGAGCTCTTTGATTGCTTTTACTATCTCAACAGGGAAACGATATCTGTTTTCGAAATTACCGCCATACTCATCAGTACGAAGGTTGGTGTACTTCATAGTAAACTGGTCAAGCAGATATCCTTCATGTACCGCATGCACTTCGATTCCGTCCACCCCTGCGTCTTTGCAGAGCTTTGCAGTCTTTGCAAATGCCAAAACCATCTGCTTTATTTCTTTTTGGGTAAGTGGTCTGGAGATGCAGGAATCTTCCCAACGGTTCGGTGTTGCCGATGCGGATGCAGTCAGATAATCGACATTAAGAATCGGCTTCATAACCGTGCCGAGTGCTTTGTTTTTCAGGGCCTTTACCATGATGTCGTTTATAGCCATACTGCGGCCGAAGCCTGCCGTGAGCTGTATGAACATCTTTGCACCTGTTTTATGGAATTCATCCATGAATTCTTTTAATTGGTCAAATTTGCCCTGGCCTTGATACAGCCATTTGCCCATAAGAGTATCCCTTATGGGTGCTATGCCGGGCAAGATTAAGCCAACATTGTTCTTTGCTCTTTCAAGCAGGAAGTTGGCTGCTTCCTTGTCAAAGTGATTCGGCTCCAGCCATCCGAAGATGGATGTACCTCCCATAGATGTCATAACAATGCGGTTTTTGATTTCAACATTTCCTATCTTCCAGGGGGTAAAGAGCGCTTCATATTCGCTTTTCATATAGCACCTCCTTATTGCTTTATATATTATTTATACTATCTAAAAAAATAATTTTTATCAAGAGAAATTATATGGCATTTAGGCAATAAAAAGCGGGGCCGCTGCCCCGCTAAAATGCATTATCAGTTGTCTCCTCTATGGTATCTGATCTTCATATGCTCACTGGCATTTGCAAGAATCTCGCCGAGCGCACTGTCGGAAGCTTCCTTGACCATATCCGTGATTTTCTTATTTGCCTCTTCGAGAAGGGCGACGGATTTACCGGATTTCACTTTTGCATCATACTCATTTAGAATGCGCTGCGACTCGTTAAATACCTTGTTGCGATATCTCTCATCGAGCAGGACTGCCGTATTGTAATGTGCGTCCGTAAGGGCGGCTATCAGGCGGCTGTGCCAGTACATATGATCGGTAGTAACGGTCTTCGGTTTTGCGCTGACATATCCAGGCATCTTCTTGACATTTGAATATAGAGCAAAGCAGGCGGTAAAGCCGCTGCCGCCGAGTGAATACCACTGCACACCTTGAATAGCTTTGGGCAGATATCCGCGGATCTGAAGGATTGCCAAAACGTCAGTATTCGGAACTGCGATTGAACGGTATTTGCCATGGTAAGGTGACTTCGCGTCATAAGGATTGTAAGGTGTATCCTGATAGTATGAACCGAGCAGCGTTCTGATATCTTCTATAGTAACCTTCTCTTCCGGTACGAAGGACCACGGAAGGTTGTCACTGGTAGGAGTAAAATCAGCGTTCTCGCCGTCGAACTTATAAGTATGCGGCAGGAAATAGCGGGTTAAGAACCACGCTCTGGGAGTATTGTAAATGTGGTCTGAATCGCTCTTGGAGCCGAATGCAAGGCGCGGATTGAATACGCCGTCGCGTCCCTTATACAGATGATTCTTTTCAACAAATTCCTTGAGGTCCTTAGAGCAGAGGTTGTCTTTTCCTTCACCGTAAGCATCATCAAAATCAAAATTATCAAGTCCGAACTGGTTAGGCATAATAACCACGCGATCATCCGGCACGCGTCTTGCAATCCAGTGATGTCCGCCGATAGTCTCAAGCCACCAAACTTCATCAGCATCATTGAAAGCCATACCGTTCTCTTCGTATGTGCCGTATTTCTCAAGCAGCTCTCCTGTGCGCAGAACTCCCTCACGCGCTGACTTAATATACGGAAGGACGAGCTCTACAAGGTCCTCTTCTCCGATGCCGCCCGGCACTGCCTTCTTGCCGCCCTTTGCCTTCTGATATACGACTAACGGATCAGCGCCGTATACGAGCGGATTGCTGGTGATGGTTTCCGTAGCAGTCATACCTACATTGGCTTCGTTGATACCATTTGCAGGCCATACGCCGCGTTCTTTTGTGCTTACATTGGGCGTCATGGTATATCTGAGTGCCTTCTTAGGCAGCTCAATCTCAAGATGCGAAATAACCGACTTGTATTTCTTGGGTTGTTTATCGGGATTCACCACGATAATATGCTTTGTTTCAAAGCGTCCGTCATCATTACGGGAAATGATGGTCGAACCGTCAACACTGGCTTTCTTTCCGACTAAAATTGTTGTGCAGGGCATATTTTGCCTCCTCGATTTTTTTATAAGATTATTATAAAGCTTTACAGGCGAATGGCAAGAGCAGTATTGCATTTGACTCGCGAAGTGTTATAATTTAATTGAAAGAGGTAAGGTATGGAAACAAGAGTTGCCCTTATAAGCATCATAGTATATGACAAAGATTCCGTTGAGAAGTTAAACAATCTTCTTCATGAGTATTCAGATTATATTATCGGAAGAATGGGCATTCCTTATCCGCAGCGTGATGTAAATATTATTTCGATTGCGCTTGATGCTCCGTCAGACACTATCAATGCACTTACCGGAGCACTTGGCCGTATAAGCGGCATCACTGCCAAGGCCACTTACTCTAACGTATAACATACACTGACAATTACAGAAAGGAAAAGCACCCTGACGCCGAAACTTATCTTGAGGCGAAAGCACGCTGGCGAAACCGTAGGATTACTATCATTCCGCTGCGCCATTAGGGTGCGGCGGAATTTTTTATGGCAAATAAATACACCGGAAAACTTTCACTCGGGCAGATAATCTTTATCATAGCTTTGCCCATCGTATGCGCTATTTTGGCACTCG
Source organism: Lachnospiraceae bacterium (assembly GCA_045600025.1). Lineage (GTDB taxonomy): Bacteria > Bacillota > Clostridia > Lachnospirales > Lachnospiraceae > UBA3774. The sequence continues at coordinate 7,065 of JAZRXC010000048.1, read as the reverse complement.
GCATCGGGCGCATGATGATTTCTCCGGCAGAGGTTTTCTCAGCACTGACCGGAGGAAATGTCAGTTCACAGATTAAATCCGTTGTGCTGTCAATACGTCTCCCGAGGATTCTTCTTGCAGCGCTTGTAGGTTGCGGACTGTCAGTATCCGGAACCTCTTATCAGAGTCTGTTCTCAAATCCTCTCGCAACTCCCGATACACTGGGCGTTGCTTCAGGTGCAAGCTTCGGCGCGGCGCTCGCTCTGCTGCTTGGTTTCAGTTCCGTCGGTGTTCAAGGCTTGGCTCTCGTATTCGGTCTTTCGGCTGTTCTTCTTACAGGACTTGCGGGACTCGGCAGGACAAAGAATCCCACCACACCTATTCTTGCCGGAATCATGGTTGGTTCACTATTCTCATCTCTCGTATCACTAATTAAGTTCACCGCTGATACAGAGTCTGCGCTTCCGGCAATTACGTACTGGCTCATGGGAAGCTTTGAAAATACCGATTACTCTTCTCTTTTGTTCGGAGCAATTCCGATAATCAGCTGCACCGTTATTCTACTTGTGCTCAGATGGCGTATGAATCTTTTAATGCTGAGCAGTGATGAAGCTACTGCGTCCGGAGTTAATCTGCGCGCGCTCAGAATAGTAGTCGAAATATGTGCTACGTTTATCACTGCTTCATGTGTATCAATGTGCGGTCAGGTCGGATGGGTCGGTCTTCTCGTTCCTCATATCTGCCGTATGAAATTCGGCAGCAACAATGTTGCAATTCTTCCCGCATCCGTCGGAATAGGCGCTGCATTTATGATTGTAGTAGATACCATTGCAAGAAGTGCGACGCCGCGCGAAATACCGATATCCGTGCTTACGGCTATAGTCGGCGCACCGTTCTTTATCTACTTACTCAGAAAGAATAAGGGGTGGAATTTATGAAGATAGAAATCAAAAACGGTTGTTTCACATTTCCCTCACGCGATCACGAAATTCTTCACGACATCAATCTGAACTTATCCGATGGCGAGCTTTTAGCCATCCTCGGAGCTAATGGTTCAGGCAAAAGCACTTTGCTTCGCTGCATGATTGGGCTTCTATCATGGAACAGCGGAGAGACCCTTATCGACGGGGTAAATATAAAAGATATTCCAAGCAAGAAGCTCTGGCAGCTCATATCTTACGTTCCTCAGGATATTCAGATGATCTCCGGCTACACTGTTGAGGAAATGGTTATGCTCGGACGTGCGCCGATGATCGGCATGTATAAGCTTCCTTCTGAGGAAGACATCAAGGCTGTAGATGAAGCAATTGACCGCACCGGTCTTTCACATCTGCGCGGTCGGCATGTCAATCATTTAAGCGGTGGTGAGCGCCGTATGGTAACTATTGCAAGGGCTCTCGCTTCAAATCCGAAGATTCTCGCGCTTGACGAGCCGGAAGGAAACCTCGACTTTAAGAATCAGCTGTTTGTTCATCAACAGCTTGAGCAGCTTGCCGGGCAAGGTCTGATATGTATCTACAATACGCATAACCCCGCTACCCCGCTGCGTTATAACTCAAAGGTTATGCTTATGTCAAAGGACCTTCCCTACAGGTTCGGCGATGCAAAAGAAATCCTGACCGAGGATAATATAAAAAACTATTACGGGGTAAATGCCATCGTCGGCGCACTCGCCGGAAATGATTTATATGACATAGTACCGGTTTCGGTAATCGAGGAGGATACTATATGAAAAAATTAATACTTACTATATGTTTTGTTTTTGCTCTCACGCTATGTGCGTGCGGAGATTCAGGCGGCAATAATCCGCAGGATACGATTACAATTACCGATCACTGCGGACGCACCGTTACCTTACCGAAGAATATTGAACGAATCGCCGTGTGCGATTCATTTCCGCTTCCGTCTGTCATCAGCGTTTTTTTCAACTCGGCTGAAAAAATAGTGGCTATGGCTCCCACAAGTATGAGCGCTGCCAAGAATGCCCTTATATCTGAACTCTACCCTGAAATTCTGAAGGCTGACACAGTGGCAATCAGCGGTATGGACGTTAATGTTGAAGAGCTTATGAAGCTTGATCCGCAGGTGGTATTCTTCAGTGCTGACAATCCCACGCTCGGAGAAACACTTGAAAAATCCGGTTTTAATGCCGTCGGTATCTCAGCGAGCAACTGGGGCTATGATGCGCTTGTTACCCTTGATAAATGGATTAAACTCCTTGCGGAGATATTTCCCGAGGCAGCGAATGACCGCTTCGATGCAGTAAAAAAATACGGTGAGGAATCGCTCGCGCTTGTAAATGAGCATCTCAAAGAGCTTAGCGATTCTGAAAAAAAGAAGGTCTTCTTCCTCTTTCAGTATAACGACAGCACCATATCAACTGCAGGCGCGCATATATTCGGGCAGTGGTGGGCCGATGCTATAGGGGCCGTTAATGTCGGGGCTGAGCTTGATGCGGGTAATACCAAGGTTACGCTTGAGCAGGTTTATTCCTGGAATCCCGACATCATCCTGATGACCAATTTCAACACCTTCTATCCGAAGGATTTGTATGAGAATACAATCTCAGGCTATGACTGGAGCGGCATTTCCGCCGTGGAAAATAAGCAGGTATATAAGATGCCTCTCGGTATGTACAGAAGTTATACGACCGGAATTGACGCGCCTGTTTCTCTCATCTGGCTTGCAAGTACAGTTTACCCTGAATATTTCAAAGACGTAGATATTCTGCAAACTGCTATTGACTATTACAAGGATGTATTTGACATTAGTCTTACCCGCGCGCAGGCAGAGAAAATATTTGCCCCTGCCGCAGATTCAGGCCAGACGGATTTCTGATATAAGCTGCTCGTTTGGTAAAAAGTCGGACCATCTGAGGTTATCTCAAATGGTCCGTTTTTTCTTGTCAGCTTATCAGGTTGTAGCTGTCTTCTATCAGCATCCGGATAAAATCATCCGGGACACTGCCATCAAGTATGATAGTGTTCCAATGCTCTTTGTTGGTATGATAGCCGGGGATAATGGATGCAAACATCTCTCGCTGATATTGGGCATTACCCGGATCAACCTTAACATTTAAGTTCATAAAGCCATTTCTCTCATAGGTCTCCAGGAATACTTTCTTGTTCGGTTTATAGCGCACAAGCTGCCAGTTATCATCATGAAAAGGCGCATCCTGATATGCGTCAGTAAATGACAATGCATATTGTAAAGCCTCTTCACGTGTGGTCATGTTAATTTCTCCTCGTTCCATACATAAGAAGTATATCTTCCGCCGCCGATTTTTTTTATTTCATTTTTCTCCTGTAGCTCCGCCAATGTGCGTTGAACCGTAATCTGGCTTATATCAGGGCATTTTTCCATAATGTCTGACTTGGTTATAGTTCCGAGATTATATCTTATCGTCTCCCTTACTCTGTCAGGTTTAGAAACATTTCTATCTAAAAGTAGTTCTGTCCTCTCATCAAATTCCCTATATGCGGCAAGTATTACTCCCAGATAATAGCCGGCAAATGAAGCATATTCATTTGTTCCTTCATGCCATCCATATGAACTGCGTTGCAAGCTTTCATAATATGTTTCTTTGGTGTCTGATATTATCCTCTCTAAGCTGATATATTTACCTACATTATATCCGAATCTATAAAGAAGTAACAAAGTAAGCAAACGACTCATTCTGCCGTTGCCGTCATTAAACGGGTGAATACATAAAAAGTTCAGAATGAAAATCGGCATGAGTAATAATGGATCATATTCACCACTACCCAGCGCTTCTTCAAATGCTTTGCACAAATTATCAACCGCTTCAGGTGTCTCCCACGCCGCAACAGGCTGAAAACGTATTATCTGCGTGCCATCGGAATCTTCTTCTGCAATAATGTTATCTGCATTTTTATATGTGCCTCCTATTGATGCACCGACATATTTGTATAGATCACGGTGCAACTGCAGAATATGATTAGGACGTGGCAATATGTATTCGTAGCTCTCATGAATGGTTGCGAGGACATCTCGATACCCGGCTATTTCTTCCTCATCGCGATTCTGCGGCATAGTTTTTTCGCGGACAAGTTTATTTATCCTGTCTTTCGTTGTTATTATTCCTTCAATTCTGTTTGATGCTTCCGTGCTTTGAATCTCGGCGATATAAAGAAGACTTGTTAAAACCTCTTTATTGGTTTCAATAATATGGTTTTGGTGTCCTTTATGTTCGTGAATCTGCGTGAGCAGATTTACTATATTCGGAGTAAGCAGTTTTGCATATTCTTCTTTGAAATTAAATGTGCGCATAGCGACCCCCCTCAATTATATCATTTCGTCCCGTTTGATATAATTATATTTTGCCCCACTAAAAAAGTCAACTCAATTTTATCAATTTTGTAAAAATGATAAAGATGAGTTGACTTGTGATGTAATTGATTTTTAGGTGTTTATGCTATCAGTTCTTTACGTATACAATGCGCAGTGAGCAATCTTCGTTGACCGTTATGTTGAGTTCAGGATCCTCCGGGTTCTCTATTACAATGTTGCCTCCCAGAACCTCATAATGATCAAAGCGGTATTCATCACTCATGCAGTAGTCTGCTGCGTTGTATGAGAATGTCTCTCCTTCGGCGAAGAAATATGTGCCTTCTCCTGACGCATCGTCGCCTTCATATACTTCTTCATATGAGAGCGCTACAAGCTTTTTCCAGGTTAAAGTTCCGCCGTAATCTGCGAGTTTGGCTTCATCCCACTGATCGGGAAGATAAAACATTTCGGCAGTTACTCCTGCAAATGCATCTTCTGCTATCTCAGGGCATGCGAAAATCTGTACTTGACTTAAAGTGGCATCTGCAAATGCGCGGCTTCCGATCTTGGTGATTTCCTCTGATAACGTAATTGTACTAAAGTCGCCGAAGTTTGCGCCTTCAAATGCGCCCTCACCGATTTCAGTAATCGTAGCTCCTAAATAAATGGATGGCATATCAACATTTTTGCCGATTGAATCAAATGCATGTGCGCCGACATTTGTAACACCGTCAAATACGCTGGCCATCTCAACATAAGCTGCGATATCATGCCACGGTGCATCTTCGGCAGATGCGAAGTCTATCATAGCGCCTTCGCCGTCAATGTTAAGGAAAATATCCATAGCAAATGCTCTTACAGATTCAGGGTCGCCTGCTCCGATAAGCCAAGGATCTTCTTCCGTACCGCTTCCGCTGATGGTTGTTGCTGCTCCGGTAGTCGGTGCTTCTGTAGTAGATGCCGCGGTCGTAGGTGCTTGGGTGCTCTGCTGTGTAGGTTCGCTTTCTGCAGGACCGCAGCCTGCAAAAGCACACATAATTAAACTGAAAATTATAATGTAAGCTAATTTTTTCATAAATAAAACCTCCGAAAAGATTATAATACATTCCCGAATTTTTTTCATTAACTTTGTTACAAATTGTTGCTATAATACATATGAATTCAAGCATTCAAGGAGGCGAATGATGAATATCGAGATATCTGAATTTAAAGAGGCTGCCGAGCGCATAAAGGGTCTCGCATACGAGACACCTATGCTCTATTCCGCTACTTTTTCCAATCACGCGCACGCTGACATTTATATGAAAATGGAGAATCAGCAGAAAACCGGTTCCTTTAAAATACGAGGTGCCGGAAATAAGATTGCTAAAATGATAGAATGCGGTGACCGCTCTTCTGTCGTTGCTGCCTCAGCAGGCAATCATGCGCAGGGCGTCGCACATGCTGCTACTAAATTCGGTATTTCTGCCACTATCGTTATGCCTGAATTTGCCCCTATTGCTAAAATCCAGGCGACAGAGAGTTATGGCGCTCATGTAGTTCTTCATGGAAACGGTTATGATGATGCTTATCAGAAGGCTTGTGAAATCTGCGAAAAAGACGGTGCCGAGTTCATTCATCCCTTTGATGATTTAGATGTTATTACGGGGCAGGGTACGGTTGCTCTCGAAATACTCGAGCAGCTTCCGGATGCTGATGTAGTTTTAGTTCCTGCCGGCGGAGGCGGTCTGCTCGCCGGTGTTGCCTGCGTTATCAAGCAGCTTCGTCCCGATATCAAAGTCTATGGTGTTCAATCTGAAAATGCCGATGCAATAGCGAAAAGCTTTGAATGCAAATCCCACGCCGAAACCGAGACTGCTGTCACGATAGCTGACGGAATCGCCGTGAAAAATCCCGGATCAATCACCACTGAACTGATCAATCAATACGCAGACGGTATTGTTCGCGTGAGCGATGATGACATAGCTTATTCTGTATTTATGCTTATGGAGCGTTGCAAGCATGTGGTCGAGCCTGCCGGTGCGACAACAATAGCTGCTGCGTTATCCGGTGCAATTGATGTGACGGGGAAAAAAGTCGTATGTCTTCTTTCAGGTGGCAATATTGATGTTACTCTCATAAGTGACATCATTGATCGCTCTCTTGCTTACAGAAGCCGCATTATTGACTTTTATGTTACAATTCCAAGGCTTGGCAGAAACCTTGAAAAAGTAATGAATATTATATGTGAAAATAAGGGGAATTTGCTCTATTTTGAACGAATCAATTCCGGTTACGTGTTAGATCAAAACAGTACATGCTATTTGATAAGAGTAGAAGCTCATGGCCCTGAACACAGTCAGCAGATATTAAAAGAAATAACTGACGCAGGCTACAAGGTAATCCCTTGCAGTGAAATAGCAGAACAGCTGAATTGATTCGACAAAGGCGCACCGCTTTGAAGGTGCGCCTTTGTCGAATGATTTTTTAATCTTGTTTATTGATTAGTTTTCGGAATTCTTCTACCGGGAGGCCGGCGCGTTTTGCTGCCTCTTCAATCGTGATGAGGTTGTCTTTTACAAGATTGATCAGAGATTCAAGTATGCCCGCTGTTTTGCCTTTTTCTATGCCTTCTGCTATACCTTCGAGTCTGCCTTTTTGCACACCTCTTGCTTCTGCATCATCCAGTTTTTCTTGCAGTATCATAAAGTCCTCCTCCCACTTATGTTCATGCCTTGCATATTCAACTTCAGCTTGTAGCTGGTGTACCAGGTTATCGTCACTACCGGATAGTTCTCCTGTCCGGATATACCTCAG
>JAZRXC010000047.1:0-3001 GCA_045600025.1 Lachnospiraceae bacterium | reverse complement strand
TGATGTAAAGTCCACAGGCTCGCCAAGCATATCCGGAGTAAGATATCTGATATTGGTCTTCTCCATGCACACGACTCTTTCGTCTTCGCGAAGTTTCCAGGCGAGCTGCCCGTACCCTACATCAACGGAAAATACTTTTTTGGCGCCGCGCTGAAGCATGCAATCCGTGAAGCCTCCGGTCGAAGCGCCTGCATCCATACACACATATTCCGTAAGATCAATGGCAAATACATCCACCGCTTTTTCAAGTTTAAAACCGCCGCGGCTGACATAAGGCATTTTCTTCCCGCGATGTTCTATCTGTACGGTCTCTTCAAATGTATCGCCGGCTTTATCTTCGCGCTGACCGTCTACAAATATTTCTCCGGACATGATTAGAATTTTTGCCTTCTCACGAGATTCGGCAAGTGTTCGTTCGGTAACCAGAACGTCGAGACGTTTTTTCATCTGAGTACCCTCCTGATATTTTCAAGGATACCTGCAGTATCAACATGAAGTGCTTCTTTTAATACCGAAACGTCACCGTGTTCAACGTATCCGTCAGGAAGTGCAATAGATGCCACATGAGCCGGAAGATTATTTTCCTCGGCAAATGCCGCCACATGTTCACCGAATCCGCCTGATTTAACATTCTCCTCAAGCGTAAATATATATTGATGATTCTCTGCCAGCGATATAACAAGTTCTTCATCAAATGGATGAACAAATCTCGCATTAACAACCGTTGCGGATATTCCGTCGGCGGAAAGCTCCTTCTCAAGCTCCATTGCGGTCTGTACCATAGTTCCTACCGCTAAAAGCGCAACCTTGCTTCCGGATTTGAGGACTTCTGCCTTTCCGAAAGTTATCGGCTCGCGCTTATCTTCAAGACCGCGCCAAGCGGTGCCTCTCGGATATCTTATTGCAAGCGGGCCGTCAAAATGTTCAGAGAATCGAACTGCGTCAACAAGTTCCTGCGCGTTCTTCGGAGCCAAAACCGTCATACCGGGGATGCCCGATAAGAATGATAAATCAAATATACCCTGGTGAGTTTCCCCGTCAGTTCCCACTATACCTGCCCGGTCAATCATAAAAGTAACCGGAAGGCTCTGAAGACATACATCATGTATAATCTGGTCATATGCTCTCTGGAGGAATGAAGAATATACGCACACATAAGGCTTCATACCGCCTGCAGCAAGTCCCGCAGCAAATGTAACTGCATGCTCTTCTGCGATGCCGACATCAAAGAATCTATCGGCAAATTTGCGTCTGTAATTACCGAGACCGACTCCGTCCGCCATCGCAGCAGTAATACATACCACTTTGTTATTGCGCTCGGCAAGCTGCGAAATGGCCGCTCCGAAAACTTTACTATAGCTTGCGGCAGGCTTTGCATTTGCCTCAATGCCGCCCTCTACATTAAAAGTTCCTACGCCGTGGTATGCTTCGGGATTTTTCTCCGCAGGGGTGTAGCCTTTGCCTTTTTTAGTCATTACATGTACAACTACTGCCTTATCGACACGCTTTGCATCTTCGAAGACTTTTACCATCTCGTCAATATCATAACCGTCTACCGGTCCAAGATAGGTAATACCCATGTCTTCGAAAAACATATTCGGAATGAAAAGCTGCTTAAAGGAGCTCTTAGTACTGCGAAGTCTTTCAGTCAGCGAAGAGCCGCTTGGCATCTTTTCGAGTGCATCCACTACCCCTGCCTTAAATGTATTATATGCGGGAGCTGTACGAATAGAGGTCATCATTCTGGATACACTTCCGATATTTTCGGCTATGGACATATTGTTGTCATTTAATACGATAATAAAATTGCTCTTAAGTCGTGAGGCATTATTCAAAGCTTCATAAGCCATGCCTCCTGTAAGCGCGCCGTCACCGATGACCGAGACAACGTGATAATCCTCACCGGATAAATCACGAGCCTTTGCAAGTCCCAATCCTGCGGAAATAGAAGTCGAACTGTGTCCGCTTGTGAAGGCATCACATTTACTCTCGGACATATTCGGGAATCCGCTTATACCGCCATAGTGACGCATATTATCAAATCCGTCCTTGCGTCCGGTCAGAAGCTTATGCGTATATGACTGATGGCCTACATCCCAGATGATTCTGTCTTTAGGAAGGTCAAATGACAGATGTAGTGCCATAGTAAGCTCTACAACTCCTAAATTGGATGCAAGGTGGCCGCCGGTCTTGGAAACTTTCTCAAGTAAAAACTCACGGATTTCATCCGCCAGCTGCTCACGTTCCGCGGCCGGGATTTCCTTAATATCGTTCGGTTTGTTAATCTTGTCGAGTATCAATTTTGTGCCTCGTTTATTTATTGCGGTTTTCCATATATTCGAGGAACGGAACAAAGTAAGATTCCTTGTCTCCGGGAAGTTGTGAGAGATTATCCCTAACTTCTTTCATGATTTCGGAAAGCTTTTCTTTTGCCCCGTCTAATCCCCAAAGCGTTACCGCAGTAGTTTTTTTGTTCTTTTCGTCGCTGCCTATCGGCTTGCCGAGTTCTGCTTCGGTGGAAGTAACATCAAGGATGTCATCCTTAATCTGGAAGGCAACCCCCAGATTAGTTGCTATCATGTCGCAGATAGCAACCTGGCGCGCCTCTGCCCCTGCGAGCGTCGCACCAATCATCATGCATGCCTCAAGGAGTGCTCCCGTCTTCCATCTGTATGTCTGCATAAGGGTTTGCTCTGTTACCTTTTCACCTGCATCAGCCGCAAGGTCAAGTGCCTGACCGCCTACCATACCGAAAGCGCCCGCCTTATCCGCCAGAATGCGAATAGACTTCGCAACCCTATCTGTATGCTCGGTAAGTTCAAATGCTTCTGACGCAACTTCAAAAGCGTATGTCAGCAGTGCGTCACCTGCAAGGATTCCGCCGGCCTCACCGTATTTTACCCAAGTGGTATCTTTACCTCTGCGAAGCTTATCTCCATCCATGGCAGGAAGATCATCATGTACAAGTGAATATGTATGAATAAACTCAATTGCAGCCATG
>JAZRXC010000046.1:0-5886 GCA_045600025.1 Lachnospiraceae bacterium | reverse complement strand
TCAAATACAGCTGCAATTACTGAAGTGAATCTTGCCGAGCGAGGACGTCCGGATTCATTTACAAGGCGTACTATCTCTGCATTTTTCACTTCCTGAGGTGTACCCTCACCCATATAACGTGCAGAATATATGCCCGGAGCTCCGTCTAATGCATCAACTGCCAATCCGGAATCATCTGCCAGTACGATACCGCCTGTTACCTCATGTACGGCTCTGGCTTTTATCAATGCATTTTCTTCAAATGTCGTACCGGTCTCTTCTATTTCAATATCTACACCGGCCTCACGCATGGATACGACCTCTACCGGCAGGTCTTTTAAAATCTGCCGTATTTCCTGCATCTTATGTTCATTACCCGTAGCAAATACTATTCTTTTCATCTATCCTGCTTTTTAGGCGGTCTGGCGCCCATAAATGAATAAAAATACGTTTTCATCATTCCGTTATATATCTTGCGGTTTTTATCGGCTTTGCGCCCGATACAGCGCTCTGCATCCTCATATGCGGTAATCATATACATAGACCAGTCAGAAAGTGCCATATAGCGTTCGCCCAGCGTGCGATATAACTGTGGTATCTCGTCCGCCTCGCCTATTCTTTCACCATACGGCGGATTGGTAATAATAAAACCATAGCGCTTAGGGTGGCTCAAATCCTTAACGTCACGCTGCTGGAAATGAATCAGCTTGTCTACCCCGGCCGCACGTGCATTTGCCCTGGCAGCGTTTACTATATCTCCGTCTATGTCATAACCTTGAATATCTGTATCTATATCCAAATGAATGCTGCTGCGCGCCTCATCGCTTGCTTCATACCAGACCTTTTTGGGAATGAAATTGGTCCAGCTTTCCGCAGTGAATTCGCGCTCAAGTCCCGGTGCGATGTGCGCTGCCATCATAGCTGCTTCTATCGGAAATGTTCCGCTGCCGCAGAAAGGATCCACAAGAATTCTGTCAGCATGCCAAGGGGTCAGCATGATAAGTGCTGCCGCCAATGTCTCGGTTATTGGAGCTTTAGCCGTAAGCTGCCTGTACCCTCGCTTGTGAAGTGATTGTCCGCTCATATCAAGGCCGACTGTGACCTTATCTTTAAGTATCGATACACGCACCGGATAATCCGCTCCGTTTTCATCGAACCAGCTGATTCCGTAAGCAGTCTTAAGGCGTTCTACCATAGCCTTTTTCATAATTGATTGGATATCGCTCGGAGAAAAAAGTGCCGACTTAATTGAATTGGCTTTTGTAACCCAAAATCGTCCGTCCTTAGGGATAAAGCGCTCCCATTCGAGCGCTTTTGTCTTTTCAAAAAGCTCATCCCACGTAACAGCAGTAAAACTTCCGACAAGTAATAATACTCGTTCTGCTGAACGCAGACAGATATTTGCCCTAGCAGCAGCTAGGGCATCTCCGGTAAATGTGACCTTGCCGTCCTCAACAGAAGTAACCGAAAGGCCCAAATCCTGTATTTCTTTTTTACATATTGCTTCCAACCCGAAATGGCAGGGCGCAACATATGTGTAAACTTCTGACATTATTTCGTCTATTCCTCTGCCGATGATGACTCCTGCGCCGATGATGATTCTTCAGCCGAAGATGACGGTTCTGAAGATGGCTCCGTAGAAGGTGACGTTGACGGCTCAGTCGATGGTTGTGTCGGTTCAGTCGACGGCTGCGTCGGTTCAGTCGATGGCTGCGTCGGCGATGTTGAAGGCTGCGTCGGCTCAGTTGACGGCTGCGTCGGTTCAGTTGACGGCTGCGTCGGCCATGTCGGCGTAACCGGAGTCCTTGATAGGACTGTAACCGTTATATAAAATGTTGCTGATGAATATTGTTCCGTAGGAAGCGCAGTTATTTTTATCTGAGTTTCTCCGGCATAAAATGCTGAAATCAGGCCTGTGGAAGAAACATCAGCTATTTCATAATTCATTGCAATGTACTCAATTGATGCACCTCCAAGCACACTTGCTTCTATCTGGTATGTGTCATCCTCATACATAGTAAGTGTACTAGGTGCGGTGATTACCTGTTCTATGCCACCTATGGAAGTAGCTCCTCCGGTAACTCTTACAGTAATACCTACCCAAATCTGATTAAACAGCTGTTCGGCTTTGCTGTAAGGCATATTGATACATCCATGGGAACCACTATACAGATAAATAGTACCACCGAACTCATCTCTCCACGATGCATCGTGAAGACCTTCTCCACCATTATAAGGCATAAAGAAGTTTACATATGACTTATAGTTAGGTCCTGTTAAATATCTGTCGCGATCTTTTGAATATACGCTAAATGTTCCTCTGTCAGATCTTGTATTATTTGCTACGCAACCGGATACGCAAGAACTTGTAAGCACAAGCTCACCTTTTAAGTATAGGTAAACTTTTTGAGCGTCCAGGTTAACATGAATATATGATTGGCCTTCAAATGTCTCAGTCTTTGTACTATGAATTTCTTTATATTCAGCGGTAAATTTACCGTCTTTTTTCTCGGTAAGGCATGAAAGTATATTCTGGTAAATAGCGTTTGAATCTGTCTCCCAGCCTGTCTTTGTAGTAGTCGTCTTCTTGCCTTGAGTCTCACGCGTTGTTGAAACCTTTGAATGCTTTGATGCAAGACTGTTTGCATAAGACGTGAGTTCATCCGTATCAACCTGAATGCTGTAATCTGATTTTGACACATATATTAATTCTGCGATTTTGTTCTTGGACAATGTTACTGTGTCATCTATGCCTGCCTTCGGATGTTTGAATTCATACTCAATCTTCAGATTCAAATAAGAATTAGCCTCTTTTACAGCCTCCATAACCTTAGCATTAGCAGAAGCCTTTTCGCCTTCGCTGTCTATTACTTCGGAAGCAGCCGTAACTTTATCCTTAAGACGTAAAATAGCTATCTTCACTGCATTTGTAGCTTTGGTGTAATCTGTTACTTTACCGGCCTTTCCATCCATTCCGATGAAATATCCCTTTGCTTTATCATATTTAGCATAAGCCTTTGTAGGATTATCAAGGCCTTCTATAATGTCTCTTATCTTTTTTTGTTCTTCTTTGGTAAGCGGTTCAGGGATGTCTTCCTGCACTGCAGCAGGCGTCTCGTTCTGATTCTTCTTGTCTTTTTTTGCTTTTTCAGCGGCTTTTTTAGCCTCTTCGGCTGCCTTGGAATCTGCAAGTATCTGCTCAAGGTGAGTCTGATATGACGAAAGCATTCCTTCTTCGATTGTGGCATCATCACCAACCACAAAAAGTGATTTTTCTATATCATGAGCGCAGAGCTCACCGCTCATTATTTTTTCAAATGCATTATCTATGTCAAATTCGGGGTTCAGCCCCATACCCATCGCACCTGACACAATCTGAAACTCAGTTCCGTCAAGTGTAATGTTGATTGCATACTTTTCAACTATTGAGGCGAGTGCCCTGGGAACTTCTTCACTGTTAAGTCCTGAAAGTGAATAACCGTATACTGCAAATTCGCCTTCAATAGTAGGCGTATTTTCCGCTTCAGTTGTAGGCGCCTCTTCTTCCGGAGCCGATGTTGAAACAGGAGCTGTTGTATTACAACCTACAGTCCCGATAACCATAATAAACGCAAACAATAATGCAATTATTCTTTTCATATACACTTCCTCATAATAGTATAATCACTCAACAGTGTATTATAGCATATAATAAGAAAAAAGGGGGATGAAATATTCCCCCTTTTGTTATTTTTTCTTACATCAGACCGTATTTTTTTCTGTAGAAAATGAATATTGATATTGCGCTACCTGCTATAACAAATGCTATTGCCAACGCTTTCGGAACCGTATGATTCTTATCTTTCACAGAAATAATATCCGATATGCTCCATTCAATCGAAACGTTTTCTTTCTCACTCTCAAGAGTAAGCTTGTTGTTTGATAATTGATCAAGTTCTTTATCGACATCTTCGACTTGCTCATCGAACTTTTCACGTTCATCATTGTACTCATCGTTATTCTTATTCCACTCTTCCATAGCTTCCTGAAGAGCCTGCTCTTGCTTTTTATATTCTGCCTCAGCAGCTTCATACTTTGCTACAGCGCTTTCATAATCAGACTTTGCTTTGTTAAAATCTCTTTCGCCTGCTGCGTATTCAGCTTCTGCTACGGGTATCTCATCTCTTGCTTTTATCATGAGTCTGATTGATGTTACATCCTCGTCAGTTATCTCTTCGAAATCGTATGCTGCTTCAGTGAGTAAATTTGCAAGTTCACGCATAGATGACGATGTATTTTGCAATGTATAATCGGAAAACAGCACACTGATAAATAATGAAAGACTTTGGAACTGTTGATATGTTGATTGTGCAGTAGCCGTCTCCCGGTCTATTTGTGCCTGCAGTTCATCACATACCTCGCAGGTTTCTACACCTTCTTCATGCGTTAAAATATGATTGGCTTTTTGCTGCGTCAAGCTATCTATATTATCAAGTCTTTCTGCCTGCTCAAGTGCAAGGTCCCTTGATGTTCTTCCGTATCCCATTAGGTTATTATATGCACTGACAGCACTTTCCAGACCTGTTAAATTACTGTCGCCATTGGTATATTGTTTGATTGAATCAAGATACTCATCGAGTTCGCTGTCGCTGATGCCAAGTTCCTCACAGGTCTGTCTTCTACCTTCCATGTACTCATTTTTTGCAGCATAAAGTTCCGCCTTTGCGGCTTTTAATTCTGCTTCAGCTTTATCAAGCTCTATCTTACCGGCTTCAAGTTGCTTTTTACTTTCGTCGAGATCTTTTCTTGCTTTTTCAAGTTCTTTAATATATGACTCTAATTCCGCATACTTTTCTTTCAATTCAGAATCTGCGCCATCGAGCAATTTCTTTGCTTTTTCGATTTCTTCTTTTGCGACAGCATCCAGCGCATTGTATTCGTCTTCAAGCTCGAGTATTTCCTTATTTGCGTCTTTATAGATTTCCTGTATACGATTATTTATCAGTTTTTGTTTGATTGGCTCTAAAACTTCAACTACCGGTTTGTTACCTTTAATGCATATGATGAGATTTGAATATTGCTTTGCTGCAAAAGCATTCTTATATGCAAGGGCAGCATAGCCGATATTCTCAGTGTCAAATATACCTACAACGTTAAAATCAGTACCGGCAATTTTTATTACATCACCTATTACGCAGGAATTGGATGTGGCGTAATCATTGTCAATTGCTATGTCGGTCAAATTAACAGGTAACGTTCCTTCTAATACTTCATGACCTTCAATAATGTCGAATGGACGCACCGTAATGTGAACATCATCATCTGTAAAAACAAAAGTACCATATACTTCGTATACATCATCTAATTTCTGCAGCAGAGAAATATCATTCTGAGCAAAACCGTTATCTGATGAAATACGATATATACGTACAACACCGGTTATGTCTGCAATCAAAAGAGCGCAGGCAAAAATAATCACTGCAACTCCGGCCAGGATTGCAGGGATATACCATTTTCCGTTAAAAAGTTTTCTTTTTTCTTCGTGCATAATACAACTCCGATAGACAATTATAACACAAGAAAATAAATAAAAGTGACAAATATGTGAACAATTATACAAAAAAGCCGATATCAAACGATACCGGACAATAAAAAAACTCCCCGAGTAGGGCTCGAACCTACAACACCTCGGTTAACAGCCGAGTGCTCTGCCATTGAGCTATCGAGGAATAGGCACCTCACTGCAATCGAAGAGGGAAAACAAATGAACAACCTCCAGGTCAAGTGTACGACCGATTAGTAACAGTCAGCTCCGTACATTACTGCACTTCCACCTCTGCCCTATCAACCTCGTCGTCTTCAAGGGGTCTTAACAGATATCTCATCTTGAGGGGGGCTTCACGCTTAGATGCCTTCAGCGTTTATCCC
>JAZRXC010000045.1:0-8276 GCA_045600025.1 Lachnospiraceae bacterium | reverse complement strand
GCCTACCTCGTCTTCGCCGCCTATTACGCCACTCGCTCCGACTCCCACCGAAACGGGAGCTCTCCGCTCGGGCGGCTAGGCTCGACTCGCCAACGGCCCTGCTCCAATGTTTGCCTTATGCTAAATGTGCCTTCTTTACTGTCACAAAATCGGCCCAAAAACGGCAAAAATCACGAAAAATGTGACGATTTGTCACATTTGCAGACAAACGAAGAAAAATGTGGTATTAGAAAAGTGTGGAAGCACTTACGCGGGGATTTTTTTGTTTTTGCACACCACAAAAAAGTAAAAACAGAAAGAAGCAGGCACATGAAGGAAAATAGTTTGATACGACACGAAGACTATAAGACTATGCTGGAAGTTCTTTCGGCCTATGAAAAAGCAGGCATTACATTGACGCTCTCGGGAAAGCCTGCCAGTCCCAAAGAACTGGCATACATATGTACGGCACGAGAGACAGAATGTTACATGCCGGACTTTATTCCCGACGGAACCGGGAAATTAACGGAAATACGCTTTGACCGCGTTCGCGGTTGATCTAACATTCACGAGAATTCTACTGTCATTGATTTCTATGAATTACCAACCAGCATTTGAATTGCAATAACTCCTATGGTATAATCCAAATGTCTATGGAGGAAAAAGCGTGAGTGCAAAAAAGCAAAACAAAAAAATCCCCATAATAGTTGTATTTTCGCTGATTGCAATAGTGGTATTTATTACCATGCTGACCAATCTTCTCAGACCTGAAGCGTACAGCGACCGCCAGGCGAAGCTCTATGAGGTGTATTCAGCAAAAGAAGGCAGCGCGGCGATTATCGTAAACGGCAGAAAAACTGACGTACGCGCAACTATTAAAAATCACCATGCATATTTGCCCCTGAGAAAAGTAGTAGATGAAATTAACAGCTGCTTCTATTACAGTAGCGTAGATAAAACCCTGCTGTACACATCGGCGCTGGAAGTGGTAACGGCGGGAAGAAAAGACACTTACGACGAAGTTCCTATATTCTATGACAGCGAAGAAGATGAAAAAGATTCCAAGACGGCACTGTATGATCGCATATATGTGCTGCTGGACTATGTCGCTTGCTACACAAACATCCAGGTAGATTACTACACAGCTCCCGACAGAGTATTTATCAGGTCGCGCTACGGCACGCAGACCGAATACGCGAAGGTATCCGGAGGTCTTGCCATGAGAAGAGAGCCGTCGATAAGCTCGGATATCATCACATATCTCCAGGACGGAGAGAAGCTCTGGCTGGCTGAGAAGGTAGACGAAGAGTGGTACATTGCGTACATAGGCGGCACGCACGGACACGCAGGTTATGTCAATGTCTCCGATCTGAAAGAAAAAGAAACAGTAACCGACACCGGCGACTACATCATGCCGGATTATACAAGAATTGCGTTAGATGAACCGATAAGACTGGCCTGGCACCAGATGCTGTATGATTCGGGACTGGAAAGCATACAAAATTATTTGCCCGACGCAGAAGGGGCAAATATAATCGTACCGACCTGGTTTTCTGTAGAAGGATCGGACGGAACCATAAGCTCGCGCGCAAGTCTGGAATATGTAAATTATGTGCAGAGCCACGGTAAACACGTCTGGGCACTGGTTGAAAACTTTAATACGACAAACAAACTCAATTATGATCAGCTTCTCGGAAAGGCATCATCTCGCGCAAATATGATAGCAACGCTGATATCCGAAGCGCAGCGCTGCGGCATCGAAGGATTAAATGTAGACTTCGAGGGACTGCCTTCATCGGCAGGCACATCATATGTCCAGTTCCTGCGAGAACTGTCAGTAGAGTGCCGCAAAGCGGGAATCATGCTGTCAGTTGACAACTATGTACCTTCCGCATGGACATCCTTCTATGACAGAGGCGAGCAGGGCAGATTCGTTGATTACTTTATAATCATGGCATACGATGAGCACTATGCGGGAACAGATGCCGGATCAACGGCAAGCCTGCCATTCGTAAAGAAAGGTATAGACGACACCATAGCTGAAGGTGTGCCGGCAGACAAGATTATAGTAGGCGTACCTTTCTTCGCAAGGGTATGGAGCGGAGAAGGCTCGAAGCTCACATCAGAGACAATCGGCATGGAAGACATGAAAGAACTGCGCAATCAGCACGAATCCGGAACATCATGGGACGACGAGGCAGCGCAGTATTATACCGAATACAAAAAAGACGACAAGCTTATGCGCATGTGGTCAGAAAGCATTGAGTCAATGCAGTCAAAACTCGAATTGATATCACGCTATGATGTATGCGGCGTAGCAGGATGGAAGCTCGGCATGGAAGATTCGGAAGTATGGACGCTTATAGACAGTTTCTTCCCGACATCTGAATGATAAGATAAATCAGCCGATAGAAATACGTTTATAGGGGATGTGCAGTTCTGAGAGCAGCGCATCCTCTCTTTTATGGCAGGAAAGAATGAATACCTGACCGAAATAATTGGTGCGTAGCCAATCAAGCGTGCTCGCAAGACGCGCATCATCATACATGGCAAATGTATCGTCAAGCAGAAGCGGCATCGGTTCGTCGGGCCACAGGAACTCTATACAGGCAATGCGAAGCGCCAAATAAACCTGATCAAGCGTGCCGGCGCTGACAGAAGAAAGCGCCACATGCCTCATGTTTTGAATCAGAGAAACATCAAAGTTTTCATTTATATGGACACCGCTATAAGCGCCGTCAGTCATACTTGCGATAAGTGCGGAAGTTTTTTCTTCAAGAAAATGACCAAAGGACTCAATGTTTTTCTTGCTTAAGTCCTCTATCGTGCGCGCAGCAAGATCGATAGCGGCACATTTTTCTTTAATGGTTGCATTTTTTTCAAGCGCAGGATTAAGAGCAGCCAGTTGTTGACGTACCGCAACAAGAGCAGTTTCTTTTTGCTCAATTGCGAAGTGGCGGCGCCGCAGATCAGGCATACTCTCGTCCAGTTTTTTAAGCTGCGCCTGATACGTTTTGATATTCTTAGAAAGAGTTTTAATTTCTTCTTTTTCCTCAGACAGCTTAGTAAAATGTTCGCGACAATTATCAGGGATATCGGACAGAGCGTCCACCTCATATAATTCATTTGATGGCGCCATTCCCATATATCTATTGTAAACCTTACAAAAACGATCGACAGCGTTTTTCTTTCTTCCCGCAGAAGCAGCCAGAACAACAAAAACAATAAAAGCAAGAAAACATACTCCGGCGCCTGCAATATAAGGAAGAAGATAGGACAGCTCTTTTTCCCCGCGCATCAGTGCTTGATATCCCATAAAAAGACAGACTGCAAGGCCTATAAAGAAAACAATAGAAAGAATTATGCACAAGGTTTTTGTGCCGGAATAATCAGGGAGCGTGTCATCTTTTTTAGCAGCGGCTTCCGCACGTTTGCAGGTCTTGCCGATTATGCGCTCAGCCTTTTCGATATCTTCCTCGCCGTTAATGTGGTGCAGGCGAAGAGCGGCTTCGTGATCGGAAACAGACTTAAATAAATAAGTTGAGCGGTCCTGGGCATTTTTCAAATTATCGGAAAGGTCTCGGATTTTCTGCTCGCGCGCTATAAGAGAAGGAATATCCTTGTCAGCGTCAAGCTCAGCCTCCAGTGAAGAGATGCGCCCTTTGAGTTCGGCAGCTTCATTATCACTGTTCTTATCATAAGCATTCAGCAAGTGTTTCTTTTCCGTCGCAAGACTTGATACAGCGCCGGAGATGTCCAAAGAAAAGGAACCTGCGGTATGCAAATTGACGATATGATTGGTAAGCTCGTCAGAGAGCTCATCACCGGTGCCTGCCTGGAGCTGTCCCACAGAAATAGTATTTTGATAAACCGAAGGGGTAAGACCGTTTAAGATACTTGATAGATTTTCTTTTGTGGGCGCGAGATCACGGCTGTCGGTTTCATTTGTGAGAAGACATCTGGCACTGACGCCGCTGAAATTTCTGGACAGAGAATATGTCCTTCCATCCTTTTCTATTTCGATAACTCCGCCGTAAGAGCCACCATCCCAAGGGGTGTATTTTGTAAAAGCATCATTTTTTGCGGCACGCCCGCGACCTCGTTCCATGCCGAAGAACATTGCACTGATAAATGCGTGCAGCGTGCTCTTACCACTTTCGTTTTGACCGCATACGAGATTAATCCCATCGTAAAAATCGAGGGTTACATCATGCAGCTTTCCGAAATTGTGAACAGCGAGTCGTTTGATTTTCATATGTTAATCTTTCAGCAGGGCTTTAAGTCCTATATACAGAGCATCCTTCATCTGCTGTGTGGCATCGGGAGTATTAAGCTCATTTATGTAAAGAGAAATCAGGTCATTCTTGTGGTTACGTGAGAGCTCATCTAAGTCGTACTCGGGGACGGAGGTATCACTCACGTGACAGACACGGTCAATTCTTGAAAGGATTCCCGTGTCAATTTCAAGATCCGCCGGACGCTCACCCACGATATTTACGGTAAAAAGGTCGCCGGGGTGAGTAGCAATGGCAGATTTAACGAGATCTTCTATTGCTGCCATGGTAGCATCAGAGCCGGGAGTGATGTCCATAATCCGGTATTGAATCTCCGAAAGGGGATGCCACATAAGAGTCAGCTTTCCGTCTGTGATATGTCCGAGGATGCAGCCATGACTGCCGGTTTCGGTGCGGACAATAGGCTCGGGACTGCCGCAGTAGGCCATATTGGTATCCTTTATTATTTCAGGGGCATGTATATGTCCCAAAGCAATGTAATCAAAACCGGAGCCTGCGAGAGCCGTGCGAGAAATCGGGATGTGGTCCGCATCACCGCCATGCGCAAGAAGTATCTTTGTGCGTCCGTCATTTGGAACCTTAAACCCATCATAGAGAGGATCTTTAATCATCTGCGAATAATAACTGAAGCCATAGACCTCCGTGTCGATGTCTTTTAAATATACGCGAGACAGTTTTTCTGTATTCAGCACAATTACATGCTTGCCGAAATTGTAAGATTTATAGGGTGAATCTTCGGACAGATAGTCATGATTGCCGGCGATTATGACAACATGCGCGCGGCGAAGCTTAGACAGGTAATAAGCGACTTCTTTTAACTCGCTCTTGGTAGGACGCTGATGAAAGAGGTCTCCTGCGATAAGCAGCAGATCTACATCTTCGACATTTGCCAGGTCTACGATTTTCATGAGGATGTTTCTGACAGCCTCACGACGCTCTCCGGCATAAGGCGTTCCGGCTTCGGGACAGCATCCGAAATGGATATCTCCCGTGTGTAAAAACTTCAAGAGAAAGCTCCTTTCATTTCCACATAATTATAAGACATAAAAGAAAAGTGGGCAATAAAAAGCTCGCAGTTAAATGCAATGACAAATTAGTCAAATTATTGTATAATGATATCCGAGATATTAGCCTTTTATTTAAGAAAGGAGATTGCTGCATGAAGAAAAAAATGATAGCCATGCTTTTGGCAGGTGGACAGGGTAGCAGATTGGGTGTCCTCACCGCAAAAGTTGCCAAGCCCGCAGTATCTTTTGGCGGATCCTACAAGATAATCGATTTTCCTCTGAGCAATTGCGTAAACTCCGGAGTTGATACAGTCGGAGTACTTACGCAGTATCGTCCACTTAGGTTAAATGCGCACATAGGAACAGGTACGCCGTGGGACCTTGACCGTCAGACAGGAGGGGTATTTATCTTGCCCCCTTATGAGAAAAGCGCGGATTCCGAGTGGTATTCGGGCACGGCAAATGCCATATACCAAAACCTTGAATTCATGGAGAACTATCATCCCGACTACGTGCTCATCTTGTCAGGCGATCATATCTACAAGATGGATTATGAAAATATGCTGGAAGAGCATAAGAAAAACGGAGCGCGTGTAACGCTTGCCTGCAAGCCTGTAGCCTGGGAAGAAACAAACAGATTCGGCATTATCATATCCGATGAGACCGGGAAGGTCACCGGATTTGAAGAAAAACCCGAGCATGCCAAGAGCAATCTTGCTTCGATGGGCATATACATATTTGACTATGAGCTTCTGAAAGAAGAACTGATTAAGCTCGCCGACATTCCGAACTGCGATTTCGGTAAGCACGTCATACCCGATTGCTTCGAAAAGGGACTTCCACTGTACACATATCAATTCACCGGCTACTGGAAAGACGTCGGAACGCTCTCTTCATATTGGGAGGCAAATATGGGACTGCTGGACGAGAATCCCGAGCTCAATCTTTATGAGCAATTTGACAAGATGTATACCAGCAATCCGTCCCTGCCGCCGCAGTATATCGCTCCCGGCAGCAAAATAAAAAACAGCATGATAGGAAGAGCGTCCGAGATAGCCGGCAGCGTAGAGCACAGCGTGCTGGGCAATAGAGTTATAGTAGAAAAAGGAGCACAGATAAAAGACTGCGTCATCATGGACGGTGTACATATCGGCAAGGACGTAATTGCCGAAAAAGCCATCATTTCCGAGAATTCCGTTATCGGTGACGGAGCCGTACTCGGCGCGGGCGCATATGCCGAGAGCAAATTCGATAAGCGCGTGTACAGCAGCGAACTCGTAACGATAGACGAAAACACCGTGATTCCGGAAGGTGTAATCATAGGTAAGAATACCGCAATAAGCGGGTGCACTAAGAAAAGCGACTACCGCGGGGGCAAGCTCGCAAGCGGCGGAAGCATTATAAGAGAGAGGCGGTGATATTATGAAGATGATAGGCGTAATATTCGCGGGACTCAGCGATCAGAAAAAATACGATCTTATAAAGAAAAGAACAGCTTCATCACTGCCGATAGCAGGCAATTATCACGCAATTGATTTCTCGCTCAGCTGCATGGTCAATTCGGGCGTCGGAAAAGTAGCAATAATTTCCCAATACAGCACCAGAAAATTAAGAGAATATCTGACATCATCCATATGGTGGGGCTTCGGCAGAAAGCAAGGCGGGCTGTATCTTTTAAGTCCTGAGATAACCGAAAGCAGCAGAGAGTGGTACAAAGGAAAAGTTGACTCGATGTATGATAACCTTGAGTTCTTAACAGAAAGCCATGAGCCTTATGTAGTACTTGCAATGGGTGACGGAATCTGCAAGATGGATTATAATGATGTCCTGAATTATCACGTACAAAAGAACGCTGAAATAACAGCTGTGTGCGTCAAGCCGCCAAAAGGCGTTGACATCAAAAATTACAACGAAGTCACAATAGAAAAGGACGGCAAGATAACAGGTATTACAAAAAATCCTCATGACAAGAGGGAAAAATATGTAACGTCCGGCATTTACCTCATTCGCCGCAGACTGCTTATTGACATCTTAAAGAAGGCTAAAAAAGACGGCAGCTACAGCATGGTCGAGGATATCATTATTCCGAGACTTAAGGACGGAAAAGTATATGCTTACATACACGAGGGATACTGGTCAAATCTTGCGACTGAGCAGGCATATGTGCATTGCAACATGGATTTCCTGAAAAAGGAAGTAATGAATGAGCTTTTCGGAACCGAACCGCAGATATATACCAGAGATTATGACAACCCTCCCGCAAAATATTCAGCTCACGCCAAAGTATCCGGAAGCCTTATAGGCGACGGCGCGGTAATAGACGGCAAGGTAACGAATTCGGTAATATTTGCCGGCGCAATTATAGGCAAGAATGCTGTAGTAAAGAACAGCTTAGTATTGCCCGGTGCCATAGTCCCGGAAGGCGAAGAGATAGACGGAGTAATCGTCAAAAGTAAAAACTGACAGGAAAAAATATATGAAAATGATTGTAGGACTCGGCAATCCCGAGTCGAAATACGACGGAACCCGACACAACGTAGGGTTCCGCGTGATTGATACGTTAGCAGAGCAACTCGGAGTAAATATTAAAAAAAGCCAGCTTCGCGCATTGACGGGCACTGCCACGTATGAAGGAGAAAAGCTTCTTCTGGTAAAGCCGCAGACCTATATGAACCTAAGCGGAGAGAGCGTAAAGCCACTCGCAGATTATTATGGAATTGCGACAGAGGACATCCTGATAATAGTCGATGACGTAAATATGGATGTCGGAAAGCTTCGCATCAGAGGAGGCGGAAGCGCAGGCGGCCACAACGGATTGAAAAATCTCATTCTGCATCTCGGAACGGATCAGTTCCCGAGACTTCGCGTAGGAGTAGGAATGCCGGAGGGCGCAAGTCTCATAGAACGAGTACTTGAAAAAATACCCAAGAGCGAAGATGAGCAGTTATCCGAAGCTGCAAAAATTGCTGCAGAAGAAGCATTGTTTTTCTGCACT
>JAZRXC010000044.1:0-3921 GCA_045600025.1 Lachnospiraceae bacterium | reverse complement strand
TACCAACGGACTGAAGACGCGGCTCATTTCATATTCCTGTTTGATTCACCCGAAATAAAGCTGAACAACAAAGTGATACACGGCATATTGAAAAGGTATTTCTCTTCGCCGCAATAGCTTCGGGGCCGGAGCGTATTCCCGCCCTGATGCAGTGAAGATCCGGAAAGCCCGAATTGGTGTTTACGGCATGCTTTTAGGCCCTTATGGCGTAAGATTTGCTGCATGTTTTACGGCGCAAGTTTTTTTCGTAAGGTTAGAGGCAGAAGGTTTACGGTATGGCTTAAATTAGCCGCTGATAAGGTTTCACGCTGTGGTTTACGCTGTGGTTTACGGTACGGTTTGAGAGTGTAGAAAAAAGTCTGTAAATTGAATATTTCACGTCCTCCTATGGTAGAATCAAGTTGATGTACCATAGGAGGTTTTGTTATGGCACAGAAAAAAGAAGTTTACCACGTAAAGCCCTTGACTGAGGGCAAGAAAAACATCATTGCGGCTCTCATGGACGAATATGAAATTGAGACTGCAGATGATATTCAGGAAGCTCTTAAGGATCTTCTCGGAGGCACGATAAAGTCGATGATGGAGGCCGAGATGACCGAGCACCTGGGGTATGAGAAATCCGAGCGCGCAGATGCCGGCAACTATCGCAACGGCACCAAGAAGAAGACTGTCCGAAGCAAATATGGAGAGTTCGAGATTGATGTTCCAAAGGACAGAAACAGCTCTTTTGAGCCTCAGGTGGTAAAGAATCGCCAGAAGGATATCTCCGGTATTGATGACAAAATCATCAGTATGTACGCTAAGGGCATGACAACCAGGCAGATTTCAGAACAGATCGAAGATATTTACGGTTTTGAGTGTTCAGAGGCCTTCATCTCAGATGTAACGGATAAAGTCCTCAAGGACATTGAAGAGTGGCAGTGCAGGCCTCTTGACGCTGTATATCCGGTACTTTACATAGATGCCGTCCATTTCTCCGTCAGAGAAGAAAATATCGTCAAAAAGCTTGCTGCGTATGTGATAATGGGGCTTAGCGTTGACGGTCATAAGGATGTTATCAGCCTGCAGATTGGCGAAAATGAGAGTGCCAAATACTGGCTCGGAGTTCTCAACGAACTTAAAAACAGAGGCGTCAGGGATGTCATGATCATCTGCGCAGATGGCCTTTCTGGAATTAAGGAGGCGATTTCTGCAGCATTTCCTCAGACCGAATATCAGCGCTGCATGGTTCACATGGTTCGTAATACCTTGAAAAATGTGTACTACAAAGACATGAAGGCCTTTGCCGCAGACTTGAAGGACATTTATCTTGCTCCCGATGAAGATGCCGGGCTTGAGGCTCTTGGACATGCAGAAGAAAAATGGGGTGAAAAGTATCCATTCGCATTGAAACGCTGGAAGGACAACTGGGATGTTGTATGTCCGATATTCAAGTTCTCCATGGATGTCAGAAAGGTAATCTACACAACCAATGCCATTGAAAGCCTCAACAGCTCATACAAGCGCCTTAACAGGCAAAGAAGTGTCTTTCCGAGCAGCAAAGCGCTGCTCAAGAGCCTTTATCTCGCAACTATGCAGGTAACAAAAAAATGGACTCAGCCGATACATGGCTGGGCCGCAGTATACAACGAATTCAGCATCATGTATGAAGGCAGAATGCCCGAATAACCTTCTCTAAAGCTCCAAGGACGGCAGCTTCTGAAGGCTGCCGTCCTTGACATTGGGCTTAATTGCCAGTATATTGTTGGTGCTAACAGGTGCTGAATTTTCAACACTTATAGCTATCCGTACTACCATATCAGGTCTATTTACAGAAAAAGTTTCACACTCTCACTTTTCGGGATTCATACAGTAATTCCGATCTGTAAAACTAACTAAAAATACCTGCATCATAATACCCGGCTGATTTTTCGGCCGGGTATCTTTGCTGAAGAGAACGATTTATAAACCGGGTCATTGACTTATCTTTTGGCGTACGAACTGCATTTTTGTTCCGTTGTGGAATCAATTCCCTGCGTAAGCACCACCCGGCTTTATTTCCTTTTCATCTTGAATATTCCTTTCGCCCTGAACAACTACAAGATATTTCCCTGTCGGATCATACTTCTTTACTGCTTCTATCTGCTCTGCATCGGAAGTATTTACTTTTACTTCAATTCTGAGCGGGTTTTCGTAAACAGCTGATTCATATACATACGGAAGATCACCTCGTGCCATGGCATCGCTGACAGCCTGCTGTATCTCAAACACTTCGGCAGGATATTCGGCCGCATGGATAAAACCGGCGCTTGATTCATCGACAGGGGCATCCGCTGTATTTGAAGGCATGCTGAATTCCGCAGGTGCGCTTTCCATAGGCTGCGCCAATCCAAGATACTCGTCATACAGAGAAATACAGTACCCGTAAGATTCATTTACCGAAAAATGAAGAAGCTGGTCTGCTTCCGCATGGATCGTGAAATAATCGGAGCGTTCAGCGGTATCCTCATAGGTTTCATGAGCTACGGTGTATTTTTCCTTGGCAAGCCGCGCTTCCTCTAAAGCAACCTCGCTGCTGCCGCTGTCAATGACCGTACCATCCCTGAAGACTTCAACTACAACTCTGTATTTTACAGTATCGTTGTATTCGCCCAAGGCTGCCTTGAGAGAATTTGACAGCTCGCAATGGCCGTTGTTTACAGCCATATCAGCATCATTCAGGCTCTTGTCATAGTGTCCTATCATAAAATTTTTTGTGTTCGCCTGAGCTGGAACTTCAGGGTCTGTTTCGGTATTTTCTGCCGCAGGGATCTCAAGGTAATTCAAGCCTCCGGGAGCAGGTTCGTTATAATCTTCTATCCCGTGACCGGCCACCGCGTCCTTACCCGGATGAAGAAGCGCTGGATATAATGATGCCGCACCGGCAAGACATATGCACAGGCAGGCAGCAGCCGCGCCCCATCTGATCCACGTATTCCTTTTCCCCTTATAGATTTCAGCTTCATCTATCATGCCGGGATCAATATACTCCACCGCATTTAATGCTTTATCTTTTTTCATAAAACATACCCCTCCTTGATCAAATACTCCCGGAGATCATTACGGGTCCGAAAGAGCGATGATTTCACTTTGCTTTCGCTGACGGCGCATCTCTTGCTTATCTCTGCAATGGAGTCCAGATAAAAGTATCTGCGTACAAATATCACCCGCTTGTCCTGTGAAATATTCCGAAGGTAGCTGCTGATTGCTTTCCCAAGCTCTTCTTCGGCAAGTGAACTTTCCACATCGCCAGACGACGGAATGCAGCTCTCCATTTCTTCGGTAAGCTCAATGATGTAAGCATTACGCTTCAGATTTGAGCGTTCACGGCAGCGGTCAATGGAAATGTGCCGGGTAATCCGGGCAAGAAACGCATAGAGATACGTTCTGGGTTCATTGGGCGGGATGAGATTCCAGGCCTGCAGATATGTATCATTCTCACATTCTTCCGAGGTTTGAATATCCGAAGTAATGCCCAGAGACAATGCGCGAAGCCGGCAGCCGTATTTTTCGGATGACAGCCTGATTGCGCTTTCATCGCGATCCAGATAAAGCTGAACGATTTTTTCGTCTTCCAAAAGCCCCGACCTCCTTTCATAAGATTGTATTGTAAGGCCTTCACCCTATATAGCGATATTTTTACGGAGCAGGTTGCGTTATTTTAATAATAATAAAAGATTATGATTCGCGTTTTTTAATTGCAATCTTAATTCTGCGTTTTCCTTCTGAAGACGCCGGATCAATTGCCTTAAAGAATCTACCGTATATGCATATATGTTCATTTTACCTTCCAATACCCGGCCTTTCTGGAACCTATGCGCTTTATCATATCACCATTTACAAGTTCTCTAATATGCCTGTTCACTGTTGGAATTGATACACCTATAGCTGTTGATATTTCAG
>JAZRXC010000043.1:0-21157 GCA_045600025.1 Lachnospiraceae bacterium | reverse complement strand
TAAATAGATCGTGGAGGGATTTACTATGGATGCTTCGCTTAGCTTACTTCTTTTAAAGAAAATAGTAGTTTTGTTCATCATGGTGTTCATGGGCTTTTTGACTGTAAAGCGCGGGCGCTTAAAGAGTACGGACAGTTCCGTGTTGTCAAGACTGTGCTTTGACTGGATTATACCTTGCTCGCTGCTTTCTGCTTTCCAGACAGAATTCAATGCCGAAAAAGCTCAGAGCTTCTTGTTCGCATGTGTTGCTGCTTTTACAAGCATCGTACTTTTTATCCTGCTTACAAGACTATGTCAAAAGCCCCTAAAATGGAACGTTGCAGAGCAGGGTACTGCAGCTTTCTCCAATTCAGCCGGTATAGGTGCTCCGCTTGCAGCAGCAGTGCTCGGAGATAATATCATGTTCTACGCTTCCGCTCATATGGGCATTCAGAACATCTTCATTCTGACTTATCTCCCGATTATCATGAGCCGCGAAGCGAAGATCTCCTGGAAGAAGCTTATATTCAACAGAAATATCCTGTCTATCGTACTCGGACTTACCTTCTTCCTGACCGGATTCAAATTCCCCGATATGATCGGCTCCGCCGTAAAGACAGTGGGAGGACTGCTCTCACCCGTCAGTATGTTCATGGTAGGTATGCTTATAGGCGGTGTTGATTTCAAGAAGGTGCTTGTACGCTGGAAGCTGTATGCGGTTACAGCAGCGAGACTTCTGGTATTCCCCTTAGTATATATTCTTCTCGTTAAAGTAACCGGCGTGGCACATATGTTCCCTTATGCAAATGAAGTACTGCTCGTCATTCTCATCTGCTCATCTGCACCCGCTGCGGCACTTGTAACTCAGCTGGCAGATGTATACAGGGCACCGGAAGAGGCGCAGGATGCAGGCACACTGAACGTGCTCACAACACTATTCTGCATCATCACGATGCCCCTTCTCGTATTCGTATATCAGCTGATCTGCGGATAATGATGGGCATGATAAAAGGAGGGCTGCACGGCCCTCCTTTTTTATTTACAGTTTAACATCTTCATTTACCAATACGAAATGTCCCGGCTTTACCTCCGTCCAAACCGCGTCCTCATAACGGTTTTTCGGTTCGTATGCTACTCCTTCGGGGGAAATGGAGATTATGTGGCAGGCGCCTGCCCCGAGTTTTTCTTCTATGCCGGCTTTAAATACATCAAGCATATCATTAGGGACAAATGCCAGCGCCGTTCCTGCAAATCCGCCGCCGTGCACGCGGTATGCGCCTCTTCCTGCAAGCAATTTTTTAACCAGCGCGAGTGCGCCTGCAAGTCCTTCAGTTTCGCTTCCGCCTTCGGGTATCACGTTTTGCAGCAAATGATAAGAGGAATAGCCGGAGGCATTTACAAGCTCAAGGAAGCTGTAAAAATCTCCTGTTTTTAATGCCATCGCCTCTTTTACCACGCGCTTATTTTCATCATATACATGGATGGCTCTTTTCACAGCACGATCTCCGGCAGTCCCGCGAACTTCTTCTATCTTCGCATAAAATTCCGCTTCATCTATTTCGCGCAGGAAACTTCGGCCAAAGCACTCGCACACATCATGCAGCTCCTTAGTTATTGCGGCGTATTCGCCCGTAAGATTTGCATGGTCTGCGCGCGAATCTATGATGCAGATAGTGTGGCCGCTTCCGGCAAAATCATAATCAATACGTTCAATCTCGGGCTCTGCATTTCCGAAATCGATACGGATTGCGCCGCCGCAGGATGAAGCCATCTGGTCCATCAGGCCGCAGGGCTTGCCGAAATAATTGTTCTCCGCCCACTGCCCGATCTTAGCTAACTGTACCTTATCATACTTTCCGCCACATGAAGTCTGATTGATGATTTCCGCAATCAATACTTCAAATGCAGCCGATGAAGAAAGTCCGCTGCCGGGGAGGACTTCTGAAGTAATCTCCGCTGCAAATCCCTGCAGCGCTTCGCCGCGTCCTGCATACCACGACGCAATTCCGCGCACGAGGCCGGCGGAAGTATTTACCTCTTCAGGCTTTTTTTCAAGATCGGTGAGCGCTATCTCAAATGGCTCATAGCCTTCTGATTTTATTGCAATAAAAGGCCCCGGTAACATAGTTACCCGGGCTTTTGTTTTTAAATTGATTGCTGCCGCGAGGACGATACCGTGCTGGTGATCGGTGTGGTTGCCGCCGATTTCAATGCGTCCCGGCGCAGTAAAAATATATTCAGACATTTTTCTTTCTCGCGTTGTGTTCTTTCTTTATTCTCTTGTCGGCCTTTACTGCGCACTTCGTGCCGGAGGTCTGGAAGAGCTGTACGAGTACTACAAGCAGGATAACCGCTGCCACCATGATAACATCCTTGTAGCGGTAATAGCCGTAGTTGATCGCGATCTTACCGAGTCCGCCTCCGCCGATGATTCCGCTCATGGCAGAATATCCGAGGATGGTTACGATTGCGGTTGTGCCCGCCGATAATAGTGACGGAACGCTCTCGGGGATGAGCACCTTTGTAATAATCTGCATAGGTGACGCGCCCATCGACTGCGCCATCTCAATTGTATTCGGATTAATCTCACGCAGGCTTGTTTCCGTAAGTCTCGCAATGAAAGGAAATGCTGCAATAACAAGCGGAACTATCGTAGGCGCTGTTCCTACTACCGTGCCCATGATAAGCCTTGTAAGCGGGAATACGAGTAT
This sequence comes from Lachnospiraceae bacterium, assembly GCA_045600025.1. Classification (GTDB taxonomy): domain Bacteria; phylum Bacillota; class Clostridia; order Lachnospirales; family Lachnospiraceae; genus UBA3774. The sequence goes on along the minus strand of JAZRXC010000043.1, from coordinate 18,467 downwards.
CATCAGTATCAGGAACGGAATCGAACGCAGAATATTGATAATTACATTCAGCACTTTCATAAGCCATGCCGGAAGCGGAAGGATGCCGTCTTTTTCTCCGACTACTAAAAGTACTCCGAGCGGAAGTCCGATCAGAATCGCAAATAAAGTGGATAGTATCGTAACATACAGAGTCTCCCATGTTGCCATAAGGAACTCAGATCTAATGACTTCCCAGGCTTCGGTAAAAGCCTCAGCAGAAAAATTACTCAGCATCTGACTTCACCTCCTCTGCTACTACGTCTTCTATGCCGGATACATAATCCATCATTTTATTAAATTCTTCGTTGGTTTTTACGCCGAGTATCATAGAGCCATACATCTTGTTGCCGATCAGCTTGGTAGAAGCGGCGGCAATATTTGCCATGACATTAAGGTCATGCGCCATGCTGGCGATGAGCGGCTTATTTGCGGATACCGCGCCGTTAAATACTATACGCACGAAGCGTTGTGAGTTGTCACTGATAATAGGTGAAGACTCTGTGCCTTCAGGATATACGAGCTTTTTAGCGGCAGCTGAGGTCGGATGGGCAAATACGCTGCTCACTTCACCTTCTTCCGCAACTACACCCTGGTCAAGCACCGCAACGTGTTTGCAGATTTTTTCTACTACGCTCATCTGGTGAGTGATGACTACAACGGTAATTCCGGTCTTTTCATTTATATCCTGAATAAGTTCGAGTATGGAATTGGTGGTCGTCGGGTCGAGCGCGCTTGTTGCCTCATCGCAAAGCAGAATCTTCGGGTCCATAGCAAGTGCTCTTGCTATCGCTATACGCTGCTGCTGTCCGCCGGAGAGCTGTGCCGGGAAGCTGCCTGCCTTATCGGCGAGACCGACTATCTCGAGCAGCTGCGCAGCGCGCTTTTCCGCCTCTGCCTTAGACATACCGCGCAGTTCGAGCGGGAAGCAGATATTTTTCAGGCAGTTACGCTGCATGAGCAGGTTAAAGCCCTGGAATATCATAGCTATATGGCTGCGTTGCTCTCTGAGCTCAGCGGCGCTCATATCCGTTAAGTCTACTCCGTCGATTATTACTTTTCCGCTGCTTGGCTTTTCAAGCATATTGATGCAGCGCACGAGTGTTGACTTGCCCGCGCCGCTCATACCGATGATTCCGTATATATCTCCATCAGCAATAGACAGAGACACATCAGTGAGTGCCTCTGTATAGCCGTCATCCATTATGAATGTTTTTGACAGATGTTGTAACTCTATCATGCCTTCCTCCTAAGTAATATCAGCCCACACCACTTGGTATGGGCTGTAAGGCATTTGTAATTATTTGAATATATCCAGGCTGGACTGCTTACCTGCGAAGAGTCCCATGGGCTCATAGTGGATGAGCGTTACAGATACGATATGTGTACCGTTCTGTGCATTGAAGTCTTCAAGATAAGGAATGTGCTGGAAATAGTTTGCATCTACTTCGCCGCTTTCAACTACGTTGTTAGGCTGTACGTAATCGGTGAACTCTTTGATATCAAGAGTAATGCCCTTCTGTGCCAGAATGTCAGCAGCTATCTTAAGGATTTCGCAATGAGGTACAGGTGAAGCTGCTACAGAGATTGTCTCGCCTGCCAGCTTGGTGTAATCAATATCAGGATCAAATCCGTCGCCGGGATTCTCTACTACGGAAATAACAGCGTCGCCATATGTAGCCTTGATGAAATCAGCTACCTGCTGACTCTCAACTGCCGCTACAAGGGCGCGAATCTTTTCAGTATTCTCATTGCCCTCTTTTACTGCAATGATATTGGGCTTGGCTACCTCGGTTCCTTCAACGGCAAGAGCCTTAGTTGCGGGAAGGAGTCCTGATGAAAGGGCATAGTTACCATTTACGATACCGAAATCTACGTCTTTAAGAACGTTCGGAATCTGGGCTGCTTCGATTTCCTGAATCTTGATGTTGAAAGGATTCTCTGTTATATCAAGAGGTGTTACATTCTCAACACCGCTCTTAAGCTTAATGTAGCCGAGCTTCTCAAGTAACTGAAGTGCGCGTGCTTCATTTGATGCATCGTTGGGCACTGCGATTGTGATTTCCTTTGAGCCGGAACCGCAGGCTGTCAATGAAAATGTTAATACAATTGCAAATATTATTGCGATCAGTTTTTTCATAATTCTCTCCTTTTAGTATCGAATTAATTCGAATGAAATATAATGATAATTTAAACTTCTTTTAATGTCAAGAAAGTATGAGTTTGTCATTTGCCTCTTCGTGGCCGCTCGCTACGCTGAATCTCTCAAGCAGTTCTGCCACGGTGAGCTTCTTTTTGTCTTCTCCGCTGATTGACAGTACTATGCGTCCGGCGTCCATCATGATAAGGCGATTACCGTATTTGATTGCGTCACGCATGTTGTGGGTAATCATAAGCGCCGTGAGGCCTTCGCGGTTGACGATGGTGTCTGTCAGCTCAAGTACCTTTGCTGCGGTCTTGGGATCAAGAGCTGCAGTATGTTCATCGAGCAGAAGAAGCTTCGGCTTCTTAAGCGTTGCCATAAGCAGTGTAAGTGCCTGGCGCTGTCCTCCTGAGAGAAGTCCTACTTTTGTCGTGAGTCTGTCCTCGAGGCCGAGATCCAGTTCTGCAAGCGCTTCAACGTATTTTGCGCGCTCTTCCGAGGTAATGCCCCAGCGAAGTCCGCGCTTCTCGCCTCGTCTTGCAGCGATTGCAAGGTTCTCTTCTATCTGCATAGTGGGCGCCGTTCCCATCTTTGGATCCTGGAATACTCTTCCGAGGAATGCGGCCCTCTTATGCTCCGACAGTCTTGAGATGTCCTCTCCGTCCAGTTCTATGCTTCCTTCGTCAATGGTGTAGGTTCCTGCTATTGCATTAAGCATCGTGGATTTTCCTGCGCCGTTTCCGCCGATTACAGTAACAAAATCACCGTCATTTAATGTGAGTGAAAGGTCTACGAGAGCACGCTTTTCATTAATAGTGCCTGCATTAAATGTCTTGCTGATATTTTTAATCTCAAGCATTTGCGTTTCCTCCCTTCGCCTTTTTACGTGTAGATGATAGTCCTTTTAGATAAGGTACTGCGAGGAATATTGCTACTATTGCGGCTGTTATCAGCTTAAGATCATTTGTATTAAGACCGAACATCAGGACAACCTGTAATACTATGTAGTAAATGATTGCGCCAAATGATACAGCGAGAAGTTTTAAGCCAAAGTTCGAGAAAAGCTTCCCGAATATTACTTCACCGATTATTACTGCAGCAAGTCCGATTACGATTGCGCCGCGGCCCATATTGATATCTGACGAACCCTGGTACTGCGCGAGCAGGCCGCCTGCCATTGCTACGAGGCCGTTGGAGAGCATAAGTCCGAGCACTATATTTGCGTCGGTGTTTATGCCCTGCGCGCGTGCCATGTTGAGGTTGGCGCCTGTTGCTCTGATTGAGCTTCCTTTTTCAGTTCCGAAGAACCAGTACAGAACTGCTATAACTAATACTATGAGAAGTGCAAGTATAAGGAGCGGGTTCTTGAGCGAGAGTTCCGAGCTGTATCTTGATGATACGAGAAGCGGATACTTGTCTACGCTAAGCGCCTGGTTCGCTTTGCTGTCCATGATTCTGAGGTTAATTGAATACAGGGCCAGCTGGGTCAGAATACCTGAAAGTATTGCGGGGATGCCGCATTTTGTATGAAGGATTCCTGTGATGAATCCGGCTATCATTCCTGCCGCAAATGCTGCCGCAAGAGATACTATGGGGTCAACTCCGGCACGGATAAGCATTACGCTTACAGCTCCGCCTGTGGCAAGTGATCCGTCGACTGTCAGATCGGCTACGTCAAGTATGCGGAACGTGATATAAAGGCCGATTGCCATCAGCCCCCATACCATACCTTGAGATATTGCGCCGGGTAATGCGTTAAATAAAGCTTCTATCATTTTATCTCCTACTGCAGTATTTCATATCCTTCTATCGGTGTAATGCCAAGTGCTTCACATACATCCGGGTTGTAGAACTTGTAGAGCTCAGGTGAGTACTCAACGGGCATTGTGGATATATCAGCTTCGCCTTTAAGTATCTTGGCTGCCATCTTACCTGTTGCAACTCCGAGATCATAGTAATTAATTGAAATAGTAGCTACGCCACAACCCTTGCTCATTGAAGATTCGCCTGTAATTACAGGAGTCTTTGACGGAATTACAATATTGGCAATCGCTTCTGTATTTGATGCTGCTGTATTGTCAGTAGGAACAAAGATAGCGTCGCAAGCGTCGCAAGCTTTCTGTGTTACAGATGCTACATCGTTGGAATCCGTGAAGGTGAAGCGTTCGGTGGTGTATCCCATCTCTGCGAAGTACGTCTCTACTGCTGCAACCTGGAAGAGGCTGTTTGCTTCTGCTGAGCAGTATAAAAGGCCGATGTGCTTAGCATCCGGTACCCACTCGGGGAACATCTCTGCCTGTGCTTTAAGATCGGCGATATCAGAGGTACCGCTTACATTTCCGCCGCAGACTCCGGTCCAATCTTCGTCAGCTATCTCCAGTGCTGCTGAATATGAGGTAACTGCTGTTCCGAGAATCGGGATAGTATCGGTTGCTGCTACCGCCGCTGTCAGCGCGGGGGTTGCATTTGCCAGTATCAAATCCACCTTCTTGGATATGAATCCGTTGACGATGGTGGTGCAGTTTACGACTTCTCCGGAGGCATTTGCTTCATCGAAGGTTACCTTGTCACCAAACTCTTCTACAAGTGCATCTTTAAAGCCTTTTGTTGCGGCATCCAGTGCGTCATGCTGAGTGAGCTGGCAGATGCCTACTACATAAGTGCCTTCTGCCTTAGAAGAGCAGGCAACAAGGCTGCACATGAGACATAACACTAAAATTCCGGTAATAATTTTTTTCATAATTCAAACTCCCTTTCGTTGTTTGATAATAAAAAACGATGAAGCAACTTTTGCGTCATCGTCATGTTTTTTATTGAAAAAGCTTTAATAATCAAACACGACAACAACGACTGATAAACATATCAGCCATATACATATACATAAAGTTGTCGCGATTAATTTTCTTCATGCGAACAACTCTAACACTTTAAAGCACGAAAGTCAAGAAGAATTTTGTATTTATTTTGCAGCAATTGAGTTCCCCACCGCCGCCTGCGCTCGCTACCTAGCCATCTGGCTCATACTGGGTGGTGCGGTAGAGCAAATGTGCCACATATATGAGGCGGGAGCAGGCTTTTTGATAGCCAAATGCGACAAATATGCAAAAACTTCTTCCGCAGACGCCATTATCTGGCTAAATATCTGTGATAAAGGCAAAATAATGCGACTATTTTGAAGAAAACTCTCATTTTGTCGCATGTTTTTACGATAATAGCCTGATTTTTATAAGAAAGATGCGACAAGTTTGGCGATTTTCTCAAATATATCGCATTTTGCCAGTATTTCTCTTGTCGAGAAACTCGTAGAATATCGAAATGGCGTGCTCATCTCCACCGCAACTCGCGGTGCGAGGCATTTGTACATATCTTGACAAATGCAGATTAAAAAGTTACTATGCGGCTATGGAAATAGAGAGAAAATTTTTATTGAATAGCGTGCCGGAGCTTGCCGGATATGAAGTAAAAGAAATTGAGCAGGCATATCTATGCCGCCGCCCGGTTATGCGTATAAGACGCAGTAATGATAAATATATCTTCACTTATAAGGGCGGTGGAATGATGGCGCGCGAAGAAGCAAACCTGCCGCTGACAAAGGAAGCTTTTGATGAACTGCTTTCTAAGACCGAAGGACCAATCATAAAGAAAAAGCGTTACATGATTCCCTACGGCACTTATACTATCGAGCTTGATTATTTTGAAAGTCCGAATCCGGGGCTTTTCATGGCAGAGGTTGAATTTCCCACTGTGGAGGAGGCGATACTTTTCGAGAAACCTGACTGGTTTGGCGAAGAAGTTACGGACAATCCCGCTTATCACAATTCAAATATGAAATAAAAGTCCTTCATGCAGAAGGACTTTTTTGATGTTCATATATTGAGCAGGCTTTATTTACCCGCGCCATGCAGATCATAATAAAATATGTATTGTTGCATAATGCCGGCAAAGCCGTCATAACGGTCAAAAGGAAAACCGTCTGCATAGTGCTCGGCAAGGACTTTTTTAATGTGAGTGTCTATGGGGAATGCTTCAATGCGATGCAGGGCAAAAAGGCAAATGCAATCCGCAACCTTCACGCCAACTCCATATAACGAAAGCAGCCTGCGTCGAGCTTCTTCATAATCACAATTCTTCAGCACTTTTAAATCAAAACTTCCGGAAGCGATTTCTCTTGCCGTACGGACAACGTATTTGCTGCGATATCCCAGATTACAAGCCATCAGGGCATCTTCATGAAGAGATGCCAAGACCTCAGCCTCAGGAAAAGCATACGTAGTATCATCAATTCGTTTCCCGTATTTTTCGCAAATATTATTTACGCATTTTTTAATACGCGGAATATTATTTTGCTGAGATATGAGAAATGTCACAACCATTTCCCAGAGATCCTGATTCAGGATACGAAGGCCGGGACAACTGGAAGTTGCCGACATAAGGTATTTATCCTCCGTGGCAACAGCGTTAATGTATTTGCCATAATCTGCTTCAAGGTCAAAATAGTTTTTCCAGAAGTTTTCAAAATCACTCTTTGTCGTATCAAGAGTAACCTTGCGGCCAGCCTGGCGCGCAGTAATCATCTTGTCTGTCGCGATGATTTTATATGAATCGCCGCATTTATCCATGCGAAAGCATTGCCCTGATATGGCAATCTGCTCAAGATCAAAATTGTCTGCTTCAAAAGTAATCATATGTAGATTATAGCACATGAATTGAGCTAAGCCAAATGGCTTTAGCGACGCATCACAACACGTTTGCCACCTCTAATGTGCCGCAAAAAAGCGCCGCGAAGCGCAATGATTCACGGCGCAAAAAAGGAGCGTCCCGAGGGACGCCCCAATTTTTGCTAAATCAGCTAGTAATTAAATTACTTTGCAAGTTCAGCCTGAAGCTTTGTTCCAAGTCCGCCAACTGCTGCGTCGATGGTCTTGTACAGATCCTGAACGCCCTGAACAGCGAGAATCTCATCATAGAAAGCTGCATCGTACTCGGTAAGAGTCATGCCACCATCGGTGAGGATCTTCTTGTTGTCAAGGTCAACCTGCTTGAGCTGAGGCTCAAGGACTGCACGTGCATTAACGATAGCCTGCTTTACAACTTCCTGATAAGCGGGATCAAGAGCATCGAAGTTAGCCTTGTTCATGCTGATCTGGTTGAGGTAAAGGATATGGTTAGTGCATGACAGATACTTCTGAACTTCCTGGAAGTTAGCGCCAGCGCAAGTATCAGCTGCGTTCTCCTGAGCATCAAGAGCACCAGTCTGAAGTGCGAAGTAAACTTCCGGCCAAGCCAGAGGAGTAGGCTCTGCACCGATTGCGGTCCAGAATGCCATGTGGTTGTCGTTCTGCATTGTACGAATCTGCAGGCCCTTGAATGCTGCAAGGTCCTTAAGTTCTTCGTTAGAAGTGGTCAGACGATAGGTTGCGTTCTGAAGGAATCCAAGGATTTCGAAACCAGCATTGTTGTAAGCTGCAGCAAGGCTGTTACTGAACTCGTTGTCGCCATTAAGAACTTCAGCAATCTTAGCGCCGTCATACTTAGCGAATACCATAGGCAGATCGAATACTGCTACTTCAGGAATGAAGGAAACAACAGGAGCGGTCTGGCAAAGAGTGATGTCAAGAGAGCCATCCTGTACCTGACGGAGAATATCAGCATCTCCACCCAGCTCTGAGTTGGGATGGTAGTCGATGGTGAGCTTTCCGTTAGAAAGTGCTTCAACCTGCTTGCAGAACTCTTCCATGAAGAGCTGACCAGCTGCGCCCTGAGCGGTGGAGTCACCAGCTACGAGTTCAACGGGATCAAGTGCTTCAAAAGGATCGGTATCTCCTGCAGTAGTAGGAGCTGCGGTAGTAGGAGCTGCGGTTGTAGGAGCTGCTGTTGTAGGAGCCTCTTCACCGCCACATGCTACCAGTGACAGTGCCATTGCAAGTGCAAGGGCAAGTGCTAAAAATTTTTTCATTAGTTTTCCCTCCTAATGTATTTATTCTATATCGCACTACAATAGTACGATTGAGAACCAAGGTACAAATACTATAGCAATAAGTGCTGCTGCAAATGAGAGCATGAACGGCAGTGCCTTCTTGGCAACCGGCATAGGCGTCTCATTTGAGATGTTAGCCGCAACGAACAAGTCGAGTCCGAACGGCGGCGTAGCAAGTCCGATAGACAGGCAGCATACAAGGATAACACCAAGATGGATTTCGATCTCATGTTTGGTAAGGCCGGCGATCTGTCCAAGTTCAAGCGCTGCGGGAAGCAGAACGGGGGCAAGGATGATGATAGCGGGGCCTGTATCCATAACCATACCGAGAATCAGGAACAGAACGGTAAGAACTGCAAGAACTGACCAGTATGATCCGAAGTTGCCAACCAGGAAGTCTGTGATAGCCTTGGTAGCTTTGGTAAGTGAAAGAACTCGACCGAAAGCTGTAGCAAAAGCAAGAACGAATGCAAGGCCTGCATAAGTCTTAACTGAATTTGCAAGAAGGCCCCAGAGCTCACTGAGCTTAACTGACTTGTATACGAATACAGAAATTATTATAGCATAAATAACTGAAATTGTCGCTGCTTCTGTAGGAGTAAATAATCCTGAGTAGATACCGCCGAGAACGATAATCGGGCACAGCAGAGCCCAGATACTGTCAAGGAAAATCTTACCGAAGCCGGTAGCCTTCATCTCGTCGAGACGGGCATTAATAAGATCGCGATGCTCACGAGGGCTGCCATCTTTATTCTTGCGGCAGCAGTATACAATTGCGTAAATCATCATGGCAACACCGATAAGGATGCCGGGGAATACGCCGCCCTTGAAAAGGTCACCTGTAGATACGCCGGTAGCAAGTGAATAAAGAACGAAAGGAATTGAAGGCGGGATGATAACACCAAGTCCGCCGGCAACTGCCATAATACCTGCTGACCACTTTCTGTCATATCCGAGGTCAACAAGGAACGGGATACACATGGAACCAACGGCCGCTGTTGTAGCGGGGCCGGAACCTGATATAGCACCGTAGAAAAGACATGTAATGATACATGCGCAAGGAAGACCGCCACGAATCTTACCTACAAAATAAGCGAAGAAATTGAAAAGTCTTCTTGAAATACCACCCTCTGCCATGATAACACCGCCGAGTATGAACAGCGGAACTGCCAGAATAGGTGTTGAGTCAGCGCCTGAGTAGGCGTTGTTAATCATCTGAATAATATCGCCGCCCTTATCCAGAATAAGGATGGGAGCTGATGCGCCGAGAACCATTGAAGTACCAATCGGCACTGTAAGAATAACTCCGGCAAGGAATACAATGAATACTAATAACGCTGCCATCTATTATTCCTCCTTTCCTTCTACCTTAATGCCCTCTGCATCCTGCGCCATGGATATCTCATCCTGCGCATCGGCAATACTCTGCTCCACACCTGATAAGAGCTTATCAGTCTTGAAGTGAGCAATGTGGTCAATAAGGGTCTGAAGTCCGCGAATTATTGCAAGTCCAAAACCTATGATGAGCGACAGATAGATGATCCACATCGGCCATCTCATAGCAGGTGAAAATTCAGCTGAAGCAACTCGTGAACTAAATACCGGAATGGAATAGTAGAATAAGAATGCCATTACGGCTAAGTTAATAAGGTCTACGAAAATATTGAATATCTTACGCAGAGTCTGGGGCATTGCATCCAGTAAAACAGTTACGCGAAGCATGCTGCAGCGTCTCAGTGTATAAGGAAGTGAAAGGAATACACTCCAAATCCAGCAGAAACGGCAAAGCTCCTCAGCCCATTTGAGTGAAGGTATCCAGGGAATATTACGGATAATAACCTGCACGAAGCTGACCAGCGTAATGATTATCAGAAGAATAATCATGAGTGTTTCTTCCAGATGCTCATCAAGCCATTTTAAAGCTTTCATGAAAAACTAACCTCCTATAAATATATATCACAAATGATTATGCGTTTTTCTCGGGTACGCCGGCAAGGATATCCATAAGTTCCTGACGCATTACGTCAACCGGAACATCCTCACGACCTGTCCAGATCTTAATCTGAGCAGCTCCCTGATAAAGGCTCATGCCAAGGCCGTTGATGGTCTTGCAGCCGATTTCTTTAGCTTCCTTAAGGAACAGAGTCTCGGCGGGATTGTAAGTTGCATCAAAGCAAATCTGATCGGGACGGATAATCGTCTTGGGGAAAGGTGTCTTGTCAGCAGTCTTGAACATGCCAAGTCCTGTGGCATTTATAAGAACGTTAGCGTCATGAGCCTTAGCCATAGCTGCTTCGGTATCAGCGAAAGGAACATACTCTGCGCACTCGCCGAAGTTAGCATTGATGTCTGCTACGAGTTCCTTAGCCGCTTCTTCCATGAAGTCATACACATAAATCTTCTTAGCAGAATCATATGCAAGAATTGAGCAAATAGCTCTTCCGGCTCCGCCGGCACCTGCACAGAAGAATGTGTTCTGAGAAACGTCAATTCCGGTCTCTTCTTTAAGAGATACCTGGAAGCCTACGCCATCGGTGTTGTAACCGATAAGCTTGCCGTCGCGTACAGCAACGGTATTGGAAGCACCCATCTTCTCACATAAAGGATCGAGCTCATCCAGATACTGAAGTACTGCAACCTTGTTGGGCTTGGTTACTGCGAATCCCTTGAAAGGAAGATAACGCAGTCCCTGAACTATGTCGCCAAGATGATTGTTCTCAACTTCTGTATAGAAATAAAGAAGATTCTCTCCCATTGCGCGATAAGCAGCATTCTGCATACGAGCTGCGAATGACTGGTTCAGCGGCTTTCCAAGGAGCGTAATAAATTTTGTATCAATATTGGCTATCATGATACTACCTCCTGCACTTTTATACTGGGTAATTATAAATTATATTAACATTAATTGCAATCATTTTTTTATGGTTGCGGCACTTGTTAATAATATTAACTATGATGTGCGTTTAGCATAATAATACAAATCTTCACCGCCTGCAGCGTGTTTCTTCATATTATATAATGATGTTATAAATAATTTAAGATGATTGGCGTGATAGCCTAGTAAGTAATACTCTTAGTTTTATGCATTTTTTAATTGCCAACTCAGCACATTTGCTATATACTTCTCTCATTATATTGTAAAAGAAATGAGGTGCCCCCATGCGTGAAAAAATCGAATACAAATTGACTAACTACGGCATCGAACACGCCATAGACCATGTAAAAGAAGTCGCCTCTGCTTATGAAAATAAAAGAAAAGACACTCTCCGCATTACGCTTGCTCTTGAGGAAGCGCTGCTTACTTATCAGCAAAAGTTCGGTGAGGAAGCTTCATTTAGCATCGAACTAAATGCTAAACGCAAAGATTGCAATATGATCGTATCTCTGCCGGGCTACTCCTGCAATCCATTTGACACGGGCGATGAGAATTACAGCGAGATACTTCAAAACCTCTCCGGCGGTCAGGGCTTCACTTTAAAGTGGGAACACCGCGGTGGCGCAAATGTACTTACATATACATTTAAGAAGCAGCGCAAGAATAACCTTTTGCTTCAACTGTTAATATCGGTTGCGGCGGCATTTATCCTGTCGCAGCTGTTCCGCCTGCTTCCGACTTCATTTAGTAGTGTCCTCGCAGATGATATTATATACCCTATATATGAAACACTTATGGGTCTTATCAGATTCATCTCTCTCCCGCTTGTATTACTGTCAGTTATGTGGGGTGTGTTCAGCATCGGTGATATTTCCGCGCTCAGCCGTGTAGGTAAAAAGATGCTGTTGCGCTTTGTTATTATGCTCGTTGTGCTCGGCGTCGTTACGCTTCTTATAACAATGCCCTTCTATACAATAACCAGTTCTTCAGCTGCAGCATTTAACGGAAATGAGCTGTACCGGATGATACTTGACATCATTCCCGATAATCTCCTTGCGCCTTTCATCAGCGGAAACACTCTGCAGATTATTTTCATAGCAGTTATTTTCGGTATTGCCATGCTGATACTCGCCGATAAGACTACCATTGCCGCAAAATTCGTTGAACAGACGAACTACATCGTTCAGCTGATTATGTCGGGCATCAGTAAGTTAATTCCCGCTTTCGTATTTCTGTGTGTCTTTGAGCTTTTGCTAAGTAATGACGGTGCGCTTTTAGTTGACTCATATAAGATGATGCTTACTATGCTCCTGTGCGGCCTTGCAAATATAGTGCTTTACCTTGTAATAATTCACTTCAAGCACAAGGTTCCGTTCAAGCTTCTTATTAAGAAAATCAGTTCCACCTTTGCAATAGCTATTACCACCGCTTCGTCAGCTGCGGCATTTGCAGATAATGTAGAGACATGTGAGAAAAAATTCGGCATAGATTCACGCATAGTAAATATCGGCGTTCCTATCGGACAGACGATATTCATGCCCGGCTCTGCATCCCTCTTCTTTACCATAGCAATTTATGTTGCCGAATGTTATGACACCGAATTGTCGATATCATGGCTGCTGCTTTTGATGCTGATATCAGTACTTCTTGCGATTGCGGCTCCGCCTGTACCCGGCGGCGGTCTTTCCTGCTTCGCGCTCATCATAGCGCAAATGGGTCTGCCTGCCGAATCACTGGCGCTGTTCTGCACGCTTAATATAATCCCCGACTTTATCTGCACGGCAAGTAACCTCTCTTGTCTTCAGCTCGAGCTCGTTGACCTTGCGGATTCACTTGATATGCTTGATAAAGATAAGCTCCACGCAGAAATCTGATATATATTTTAAGCAAAGAAAAACCCCGGCGGGCTGCCGGGGTTTTATTATGTCTGTAGAATTATTCCTGTGCTTCTTTTTCTGCGGCTTCTTTTGCGGCTTCCTTCTGAGCAATATCATTTGTATCAATGCTTCCGCGGAATACGAAATACTTCTGATACAGGAACTCGGTGATGAAGTTCAGGAGCATGATAAGAAGCTGGCAGATAAGCTCGGGCCAGCCGAGGTCTGCCTGCAGGAAATCGGCAAGCAGTGTAGAAAGTGGTGTAAATACAACGTAGAATGCAAATACCTTAAGCATCGCAATCGGAACGTTGTTGGCTGATTTGAACGTGAACTTACGGTTGAATGTAAAGTTCCATATTACGGAAAGTACAAGACCGATCAGGTAGCGTACCCAGTATTCCCAGTCGGTAAGAAATGCCAGGATGACCTCTGTGGACAGTATCTGAATAAGTCCGGCGGACATTGAGAACAGCGTGAATTTCACCGCTCTCATAAGTTCTTTGTTATCTTTTACTTTGCTCATCAATTTTCTCCCTTCACGGTTTTGAATAAGTCTTTATTTGCCTTATAAAGCTTCTTGAAAGCTTGATAATACTGTTCGTATGCTGCGTGCTTGACCATGTCGGGCTCGTACGTAGCATTTGCCGGGATAAATGAAGCCGCTTCGGTGAGCGTCTTTGCAAGTCCGAGGCCTACTGCCATAACTGCCGCCGCTCCCACAGAGCCGACATTCTGCGGTGACTCAACCGTCTCAACCTTGCGTCCCAATATATCGGATAAAATCTGGCAGAACAAAGGTGATAAAGCCGTACCGCCGACAAATCTGATAGTATCGGAAGTCTTGATCTTCTTATCCTGGCATTCAAGCATCCAGCGCAGATGATAGAACACGCCTTCAACAACTGCCTTGAACATATGAGCCTTGGTTGTCTCAATCTTAGCGCCGATGAACACTCCGACTGATGCGGGATCTTCAAAAGGACATCTGTTGCCGTGCAGCCAAGGGGCAAATATTACTCCGCCGCTGCCGGGCTCGATATCTTTTATCGCATCGCACAGGAAATTGAATGTATCAGGTTTTTCTGCGTGCTCGGCATCTGTGTAATATCCGGTGCCGTCAAGCAGGAATGTGTTCTTGGCCCAGTCAATTGCCTTGCCGGCGGTCTCCATCTCGGCGAAATAATTGTATTTGCCGCTGTCTGCGCCTGTAACCGCTGCAATCATAGCAGAAACGTCTACCATCTGTTTATCAACTACCGTGATAACCCAGCCGCTTGTTCCGGAGTAAATGTGTGTATCTCCAACCTTTACGCATCCGGCGCCTACACCTATAAGGCTGCTGTCTCCGCCGCCGCCGAATACCGGTATGCCTTCTGCAAGGCCGAGTTCCTCGGCTGCCTTAGCGGTAAGCGGTCCGACAAGGTCCGTTGATTTAATAATCTCAGGCAGCAGGTCCTCGCGGATGTTGAACATCTTGTTCATTGTCTTATTCCAGCCGACACGTCCGGGACGGGTATCGCAAATTAAAGTAGAGAATGCGCTATCTTCCGTCATCGTAAATCTGCCGGTGCATCTTGCGGTCAGATAGTCCTTTACATCAAGCCATCTGTATGCTCTCGCAAAATTCTCCGGCTCGTGCGCCTCGATCCATTTGCACTTCCAAACCGGATCCTTAACGCTGCTCGTAACCGCGCCGGTGATAATGAGACTCGGAATGGCTTTTAATATATTTGCCCCTGCAATCTGAATGCCGTAAGACATGCCCTTCTTTACTTCTTCGGTTGCGCGCTGATCCATATAACTCATGGGGCGATGAACCGGAACGCCGTCTTTATCTACAAGAACCAGTCCCTGCATCTGTGAGCAGAATGACAAGCCGTCGATTGTATGCGGATCAATACCCGTTCTCTCGATAAGCTCTTTGGTGCTGTCGGCCATTCCGTTCCACCAATCATCACCGTCCTGCTCGGCGCCGCCGTCCGGCAATATGTAAAGCGGATATTTGCGGGAGGCTGAATCAATCAGGCGGATTGATCTGTCAATCTCAAACAGACAGGTCTTAACTCCTGTCGTTCCGATGTCGTAAGCGATTACTCTTTTCATGTCGGCTCCTTATTTTAATTTTGAGTATTTGTATCTGTATACCAGATTTTGTAAATGTGAGTCGAAAAATCCGAGCGGCCCGCGAGCATAAGCGTACCTTGCGGCGTCGGCATTCTTTTTGCAAATATATGCAAATGCCGCCTCGTCGTCATCAAGGTTCGATTCATCTACGGGCGCGTTTATTGCAGCTAAGATTACGCTGCTTTTTTTATCAAGACCGATTTGAGCGAAGTCATCAAGATAAGGCTTCGCAAGTTCTTTATCGGAAACGGGTGTTGCCGTTTTAATATGCTCTTCGAATGCACGCTTGCAGGTTTCTTCAATCTTCCTTGCGCGGGCAAATGCGGCTTCTTCGTCAGTGCCGAGGATAAGCGCGCCGTGGCGTGCCATCAAAAATGCGTCGCTTTCAGGATGTGCGGCAAATGCGGCAAGCAGAGCTTCTGCGAGCTTTTTTGTACCGGCAAGTCCGTATCCTGCACAGGGAATATTTTCTACGTCCGCGCAAGCAGCACATACGACTGAGGCATAATACTGATGCGTGTGTATTACGAAATTCACATCGGAATGAGTAGCATAAGCATACGCATGTATTTTCTTTTCGCTACTTGGCTTTCTGTCACCATCATAAGAACAGTCAGGCATCTTAACCTTAACCAGGTCTTCTTCGCGCAGGTTAAGATAACTCATGCCGCTCGGCGTGATGATAAATTCGTCATCGGACAGTCTTGCGCTGATATTTCCCCATGTGCGCGCAACCAGCTTTTCTTCAAGCAGGTTATGACACGCGTGAATTATATGTGACCTTGCTTCTTTTTCTGTCATTACTCAAGCTTTCCGCAATTTGCAAATACTTTGTCGAAGCGTGAAAGTACGTCATCGATCATCTCTTCGGTATAAGCTGCTGAGGTGTAAAGGCGTGAGCCTGCAAGAGTTACGATACCCTCTGCCATATAAGCTGCTCCCATGTGCTCCATCTCGCGCTGACGCTTGTCGGTTTCTTTGAGCATATTCGGGATGGTCCAGGGGTGCTTCCAGTCTACCGTGAAATGCATGGTGCCTACGCTGTCGAGGTGGCAAATGGATCCCTGGTTGAAGGCTACAAACGGAAGGTCGTATTTCTTAATCAGTTCTTTGAGCCCATTGGTAAGTCTGTCTGCCATGCGTCCTGCTACTTCGCATGCATTGCGCTTCTCAAGCTCGCAGAGTGTTACGTATCCTGCTACGCACGAGATAGGTGTGGCTGCCATGGTGCCGCCGCACATCGCCTTCGGAACTTTCTTTCCCGAGCTGTCGAGGCCGGCTCCGAGGTATGCCATAACGTCGCGGTGTCCGCCTACGCCACCTGCTCCCGGATATCCGCCTGCTACTATCTTACCGAATACGGTAAGGTCAGGATCTATACCGTAGAAGCCTTGTGCGCCTGAAGGTCCGATACGGAAGCCGGATACAACTTCGTCGCATACAAAGAGCGCACCATATTTGTGAGCAAGCTCTTCGCAGCCTTTTACAAATTCTTTTGATACGGGCCAGGTACCGCTCTCAGGTCCTACGGGCTCGATATATACTGCGGCGGTGCCGCCTGATAATTTATTCTTGCGAAGCTTTCTTTCGAGAGAGTCAAGATCATTCGGGAAAAACTCGTCTGTGTGTTTGAATACGTACTTCGGAACGCCCTTGCTTAAGATATGCTTTGAGCCGGGCACTCTGGTGCCGTATGCCATCTGGTCTGACCAGCCGTGGTAAGCGCCGCCCATCTTCAGGATGTTCTTATGTCCTGTTGCAAGCCTTGCGATTCTGATTGCACACATGCAACTTTCGGTTCCGCTTCCGAGCATGCGGAAACGATCTACCGAAGGTACCATGTCGCTGATTTTTTTCGCGAGCTTGTATTCATATTCATGGAAGAGTCCTGTTGAAGGGCCGCAGGTGTTGAGCAGTTCGATTACTGCGTCGCGTACAACGGGGTCATTGCTTCCTAATATAGTGGGGCCGCCTGCCTGAAGCAGGTCATAGTATTCATTGCCGTCGATGTCATAGAGCTTCGCGCCTTCGGCTTTTGTGATTACTATCGGGAATGGGTAGTTGAATGCGAGGTTGTGCTGTACGCCACCGGGGATTATTGTCTTGGCCGTGTCGGTCATTTCTTTTGAGGTAGCGCATTTTTTGGCGAAGTATTCTTCTTCGTATTGTTTTAGTGCTTCGGGTTTTATTGAGTAGATTGGCTTTTTGATTAGTTCGTCTAATTCTTTTGTGACTGCTGCTGCGTCTAAATATTCATCAATTGCGAATCCTTTGTATGCCATTTATTTGCCCTCCAATATAATATATGTTAATTATACGGACTAAGTCTTCAACATTCAAGTGTATATTCTTGACAGCGCTGCTCTCCTGCGCTGGGAAACGCTCGCGTCTGCGCATCTTCCTCGCACGCTTAAAGAGGCGCAACAAACTCTATCGTACCGTCTCCTCGCTCTGTCGTCTTCACGCACACTTAAAGAGGCGCAACTCGACGGACCAATTTGTCGCCAACTGCGTTGGCTCGTTTTCCACTGTAGTCGGACGCCGTAGGCGCCTCTCCTGCATCCGTCGGGCGCCTCTTACGGTGCGTATCAGACGCAGAGCCTCGTCGGCGCGTTAGGGCGGCACATTTAGCATAAGGCAAACACTGGAGCAGGGCCGTAGGCGAGTCGAGCCTAGCCGCCCGAGCGGAGAGCTCCCGTTTCGGTGGGAGTCGGAGCGAGTG
Organism: Lachnospiraceae bacterium; assembly: GCA_045600025.1. Classification (GTDB taxonomy): domain Bacteria; phylum Bacillota; class Clostridia; order Lachnospirales; family Lachnospiraceae; genus UBA3774. Next base: position 728 of record JAZRXC010000043.1, on the reverse strand, counting down.
GCGTAATAGGCGGCGAAGACGAGGTAGGCATCGCGACACGTTTGCCGTTGCAAATGTGCCGCGAATATAGGATGCGCAGACGCGAGCGGCGGTGCATGGCGCGGAATGCGGCGCGATAGTGTAGTTGCTTAGATGCCGCAGTTATTATATAATTTTCCGCAAGGAGAAAAAATGGCAGACATCATCACCTTCATTACAGACAATTGGCTGACAATACTTGTATGCATCCTGCTCGCGGCAGCAGTAATATTTGCCCTGAAAAAAATAAAGAAAACAAAAGGAGCATGCAATGGGGATTGTGCAAATTGTCAAAATTCCGGCAGTAATGTGTGTAGTTCTAAAACTCAAACAAAATAGTCATAGAAAAAATATAGTTTTATGCATAAAAAATAATTGACTACTAAAAAAAATTGTATTATATTTTTCTCACGTACATTTTTAGTACGACACACATGGCCACATTTTGGAGGTAATTATGAAGGGAACTGTAAAGTGGTTTAACAACCAGAAGGGTTACGGATTCATTTCAGACGCTGAAGGCAATGACGTATTCGTTCATTACTCAGGACTGAACATGGAAGGTTTCAAGTCTCTCGACGAAGGACAGGAAGTAGAGTTCGACGTAGTAGAAGGCGCTAAGGGACCTCAGGCAACCAACGTCACCAAATTATAATCCGTACTGATAACCCATTCGGGTCTTGAAATACACGATTACTTTGGCAAAAAAG
>JAZRXC010000042.1:0-5703 GCA_045600025.1 Lachnospiraceae bacterium | reverse complement strand
TGACTGTAGCACAAATGCCCACCGGAGCAGAGACGGTAAATTCTAAATGGACATTTACCGTTGAAACAACAAAATCTGCAGATTCTGTCAAAAAGAGTTCTTGGAGTTTGACCAAAACCACATCAAAGTGGAGCGATTACGGATCATGGAGCGGATGGTCTACATCAAAACCCACGGCGAGTGATTCAAGAAATGTGGAGGAAAAGACAGTTACAGATAAAGAAGCCTATACGAATTACAGATACTGGATTTACAGAACCAGCGATGGATGGGGCTTTGGAACAAAGAACTATAACACCGGCACTGCACATGGCTCATGCACGCAGTATGATGAGATAAACATTTCATATGAATTGCCGGTATATGATTATAGTTTGGGATTATACGGACCGTATAACAGCAGCATGTTCTCGCATGCAGGAGACAGTTACTGGTTCTTCGGCGAATCCAGTAATGTTGCAGCACAAACACACCAAGAATACCGCTATAGAGACCGTTCTTTGATATATACTTATAGCTTTAGTTCTACCTCTGACCCCAGCGGAACATCAGGCGTATCTAACATTGTAAAATACGTTCAGTATCGCACAAAATAAAACACTTGCAAAAGCCCACCCGCTATGCTACAATCACCATTACCGCTGTGAGCGGGAATCCGAGTTACAAGACCGGCGTTCGGAAACCGCCGGAAGAAAGGTTAGGAAAATTATGAAAGCAGACATTCAGCCCACTTATTATCAGGCTAAGGTTACTTGCAACTGCGGTAACGAGTTCATCACCGGCTCAACAAAGCAGGAGATTCACGTAGAAGTATGCAGCAAATGTCATCCTTTCTACACAGGCCAGCAGAAGGCTTCACAGGCTCGTGGCCGCGTTGATAAGTTCAACAAGAAATACGGCTTAAATTAGTCGCACGTTAAAATAGAGGCTGAGACTCTTACCATAAGAGTTTTGGCCTCTATTTTCTTTATCAAGGAGATAATCATGAAATTTTCCGGAATAGGCGGACAGGCAGTAATAGAAGGCATTATGATGCGCAACAAAAAGCAATACGCAATTGCAGTGCGCAAGCCCGACGGAGACATAGCCTGTGAAATAAAAGAAGCAAAGAGTATAACGGATGGTCATAAGTGGATGAAGGTTCCGTTCATTCGCGGCGCTTTCAATTTTATAGACTCACTCATAATAGGAATCGGCGCATTGATGTTTTCTGCGGATTTCTATGAAGATGCACCTGAAGAAAAAAGCGAAAAAGCAAAAGCAGCGGAGACAACGATAACGCTTGTGATAGCGATAGCACTCGCAGTAGGAATCTTCATGTTACTGCCGGTACTCGTATCCAACCTGCTACATCTCATAACGGACTCGACGGTGCTTATAGTATTATTTGAAGGCATATTCAGATTATTGATATTTATCGGATATGTTTGGGCGATATCACTTATGAAGGATATAAAGCGCACATATATGTATCACGGCGCAGAACATAAATGCATCAACTGCATTGAACATGAGCTGCCCCTTACCGTAGAAAATGTCCGCGCAAGCAGCAAGGAACATAAGCGCTGCGGCACAAGCTTCCTGCTCATAGTAATGCTCATAAGTATCATAATATTCATGTTCATCAGGGTAGATAATGTATGGCTGAGGCTTCTTACGAGACTTCTGCTCGTACCTGTCATCGCCGGAATATCATATGAGATACTTCAATTTGCCGGGAGAAGCAATTCAAAATTTATGAATGCAATAAGCCGCCCCGGCATGTGGCTCCAGGGACTCACAACAAAAGAACCGGACGACTCGATGATTGAAGTAGCGATAACAGCAGTAGAAGCAGTATTTGACTGGAAGAAATTCCTGGAGGAAGACAAGTGACATACGAAGCACTCCTGAAAGACGCAAGAACAAAACTCGAAGCAGCCGGCATCACCGACGCAACAACAGACGCGTGGTACATGCTCTCTGCGGCATCCGGACTTGCAAATGCAAACTTCATAGCAAAATTTCCCGAAGAAGTTCCTACTGATATAGCAGATAAATTTGCGGAACTTCTTAAAAGGCGCATAGCACACGAGCCCGTACAGCTCATCCTCGGCGAGACTGAATTCATGGGACTGCGCATAAAGCTCGACGGCACAACACTCATCCCGCGCCCCGACACAGAACGCCTCGTAGAATGTGCCATGGAATACTGGCATGCACGCTATGAAAAAGGCGGTAAGCTGAGCGCACTGGACCTCGGTACAGGCAGCGGCTGCATAGCAATAGCACTCGCTTACTACGGAAGATTTGAAAAGGTAGATGCTTCTGACGTAAGCGCAGAAGCGTTAAACTGCGCAAGGGCAAATGCGGCGCTTGTCAAAGTGGACATTAACTTTATTTGCAGCGATTTATTTGCCGGAATAGAAGGCACTTACGATATGATAGTGTCCAATCCGCCTTACATAAAAACCGGAGATATAGACGGACTGATGCCTGAGGTGAAAAATTATGATCCGATTACCGCACTTGACGGCGGAGCAGACGGCCTGGATTATTATCGCAGAATAGCGAAAGAAGCTGCGGCACATCTCAATGACAACGGAGCACTGTTCCTCGAAATCGGCTTTGACCAGGGCGCAGATGTAAAGGCACTGCTTGAAAAAGCAGGATTTAAAGAAATAGAGATTATACAGGACTACGGCGGAAATGACCGCGTAGTATCAGCAAGAAAATAATGTTTGATAAACTGGACAGTTTAATAGCACATTTTGAAGAACTTCAGATGGAGCTGCAGTCGCCGGACGTAGCTTCTGATTCCGCGCGCTTCACAAAGCTTATGAAAGAGCAGGCTGAGCTCGCCCCGATAGTAGAAGCGTACGCCGCATACAAGCAGGCAAAACGCGATGAAGAAGATGCGGTAGCCATGCTCGCAGAAGAATCCGATGAAGAGATGCGAGAACTTTTGAAATCAGAACTATCCGAAGCAAAGGCAAAGCAGGAAGAACTCTCCGATAAACTTCGCGTGTTGCTCCTTCCTAAGGATCCGAACGACGACAAGAACGTATTCATAGAAATACGAGCAGGCGCAGGCGGAGATGAGGCGGCGTTATTTGCCGCGGAGCTATATCGTATGTACTGCCATTACGCAGAACGCCGCAGATGGAAAGTTGAACTCGTGTCATATAACGAAAGCGGAATCGGCGGCATGAAAGAAGTTGTGTTCATGCTCGGCGGAGCAGGCGCATACTCGCGCATGAAATACGAGAGCGGAGTGCACAGAGTGCAGCGCGTGCCCGAGACGGAATCCGGCGGGCGCATCCACACCTCGACGGCAACTGTGGCTGTAATGCCCGAAGCAGAAGAGGTTGACGTCAAGATAGATATGAACGACTGTAAATTCGACGTATTCCGTGCATCAGGAAACGGCGGCCAGTGCGTTAACACAACCGACTCGGCTGTCAGACTGACTCACATTCCCACCGGGATCGTAATATCCTGTCAGGATGAAAAATCACAGTTGAAAAATAAAGACAAAGCACTGAAAGTTCTTCGCTCAAAGCTCTACGATTTGGAATTATCCAAAAAACAAAGTGCCGAAGCGGCGGAACGCCGAAGCCAGATCGGAACCGGCGACAGGTCGGAAAAAATCCGCACTTACAATTTCCCGCAGGGGCGCGTAAGCGAACACCGCATCAAACTGACCTTGTACATCATTGATGATGTGATGAACGGTGATTTGGATCAGATAATAGATGCGCTGATAGCCGCGGATCAAGCGAAAAAATTGCTCGAAACATCGATGTGATAGGACCGATTAAAAGGTCCTTTTTTATTGCTATTTTTAGGCGTATATATTACAATATAATCGATTATGTATGTACAAAAGGGAGAGCAGACAGAATGCTCAAAAAAGTAATTCAGAAGCTGCTGAATAAAGAAACGATACTTTACGTAGTATTCGGCGTGATAACAACAGTAGTGAATTATGCGGTTTACTATTTAGTTTCCGCAGCCGGCGTAGAATATGCACTGGCAAATGTAATTGCCTGGGCAGCGGCGGTAGCAGTAGCATTTGTAACCAACAAATTATTTGTATTTGAGCAAAAATCCTGGAAACCTCAGCTTGCCATAAAGGAACTCGGACTATTTGTGGCAGCAAGACTGCTCAGCCTGTTACTTGAAGAAGGCTTCCTCATTGCAACAGTAGAACTGCTCGGAGCCAATCACAAAATCATGAAGCTGGTTATTTCCGTAGCAGTAGTGATAATAAATTATTTCTTAAGCAAGTTGATAATATTTAAAAAGGATAAGGCGTAAGATATGTCAAAAAAGACCAGATACACATTTGAAGAAAAGTTACCGCTTATACTATCATTCGTACTTCCGGTACTGATTATGGTCGGAGTACTCGCGGGAAAAAGCGTATGGCCCTTCGGCGATAAATGCTTCCTGCGCACTGACCTGTACCATCAGTACGCTCCGTTCCTTTCAGAACTCGGAGATAAATTGAAGAACGGCGGAAGCCTTCTGTACGCCTGGGATATAGGACTCGGATCAAATTATCCCGCAACGGCAGCATATTATCTATGCTCACCGTTTAACATCCTGATGGCAATCATTCCGGATTCATTTGTAATAGAATTTCTGACTATTATGGCCGTTATCAAGATCGGTCTGTGCGGTCTTACGATGGCAATTTATTTAAGCAAGAAAAAGCAAACCCGCAGCCTGAGCATAACTGCATTTGCGATTTGTTATGCCTTAAGCGGATATATGGCAGCTTACAACTGGAACATTATGTGGCTTGATGTTCTGTGGCTTGCACCGCTTGTAATCTGGGGTATAGAAAAACTCGTAAAAGAAAACAAGCCATTTGTATACTGCATCGCTCTTGCTGTTTCGATATTCTCCAACTATTACATTTCGATAATGCTCTGCATGTATCTGGTGCTTTATTTCATCGCGTTGATAATTATGCTTCCCAAGCAGCGCTTCGTTGAGTACCTGAAGAAAATAGGACTGTTTGCCCTGTATTCTTTAATTGCGGGAGGTATCGCAGCTATCGCATTCCTGCCGGCTTTCTTTGCATTATCAAGTACGGCATCCGGCAATTCTTCAATGCCGGCAAGTCTTACATCATATTTCTCGGTACTTGAGATGTTCGCAAGACATTTGACACTTGTTGAGACGGAAGTAGGTCTTGAACATTGGCCTAATATATACAGCGGAGTTATAGTACTGCTCACAATACCTATGTATTATCTGAACAAGCAGATACCGATGAAGGAGAAGATAGTAAAAAGCAGTCTTCTCGTAATAATGCTGCTCTGCTTTGCACTTAGTATTCCGAACTATATCTGGCATGGCTTCCATATTCCGAATTCACTGCCCTGCCGTCAATCATACCTGTACACAATCTTGCTTCTTACGATGTGCTTTGAAGGATTCCGCGGAATTAAGAGCATATCAAAAGGCAAACTTCTTGGATGCTTCTGGGGTTCGATAGCATTTATCCTTGTGCTCGAAGCAATTATTGAAGCACCGGAATACCAGTGGTACTCATATGTGTTAAGCGCAATCTTTGTGGCGCTTTATGCACTGGGCATTTATCTTTATCGCACCGGACGCATGGAAAAATTGACTTCATACGGCATGATTATTGCGGTTATGGTTGTTGAGCTCGGCATAAACACCGCAGTGACCAGCGTACCTGTTACAAGC
>JAZRXC010000041.1:0-17384 GCA_045600025.1 Lachnospiraceae bacterium | reverse complement strand
ATGGAGCTGAGGGGAGTCGAACCCCTGTCCGAAAACCTATTCACTCTGACTTCTTCCATCACAGCTGATCTTTATTATTTCACGAGAATCATGCCGGTCAGCAGGCTAAGACTCGCGCTAGCTTCATAAATCCAATCAATCCGCAAAGCTTAAGATTGAAAGTGCCTCACAATTCATGACGCCGACGAAATAGGTAGTGAGCGCCCTATCAAGCGGCGGGCAGCACTTAGGCTGCAGCAAATGCAAACTTATTAGGTTTAGCGTTTATATTTAAGTTTCCGTTTTGATAACGCAGACACGGTCTGCGGATGGCTATCAGGGCTTCAAAATCCCCGTCGAACCCGTTACAACCCCGGTTCCGAGACTTATTCGTCCCAGTTGTGATATACATTCTGAACATCATCGTCATCATCAAGGAAGTCCAGAATGCGATTCATGTTTTTAATATCATCCTCATCGGTAAGAGTTACATAATTCTGAGGAATCATCGTAACATCTGCTGATACCATGGGAATCTTTTTATCCTCAAGATACTCGCGCACCTGTGAGAAATCATTAGGATCTGTGATAATCTCATAGGAATCTTCTTCATCGGTGATATCTTCAGCGCCGGCTTCAATTGCGAGATCCATAAGAGAATCAAAATCCAGGTCACATTCTTCCTTATCGATAATAATCTGACCCTTCTTATCAAACATAAATGATACGCAGCCCTGAGTTCCGATACTGCCCTGTCCCTTTGTAAATGCGTTACGCACATTAGATGCAGTACGGTTCTTGTTATCTGTAAGGGTCTCAACTATAATTGCGCTTCCCTTAGGGCCATAGCCTTCGTATGTAGCTACAACGTAGTTGACATCATTGGCATCTCCTGCAGCCTTTTTAATACTGCGATCGATAGTATCATTAGGCATATTGTTAGCTTTTGCCTTAGCGATGCAGTCACGAAGCTTTGAGTTATTTGCCGGATCAGGACCGCCTTCTTTTACAGCTACGGCTATTTCTCTTCCGATACGGGTAAATACCTTGCCTTTAGCGGCATCGTTCTTTTCCTTTTTATGCTTGATGTTTGCAAATTTTGAATGTCCTGACATATATACTCCTTATCTCATTTTGTATATTCTATGAAAACGTCTGCCGATTTCACACATAAATTCGTAGTTGAATCTACCGCTGATTTCTCCAAGCATCTCCATGGTGATTTCTTCATTACCGCTCTTGCCGACGAGAACCACTTTGTCGCCTTCGCGTACATCCGCTAAATCGGTAACGTCGCACATAAACTGGTCCATGCAAATCCTTCCGAGAATCGGAGCCTTTTTGCCTTTAATTAGTACATACGCGGCATTGCTCAGACTCCTTGGATACCCATCTGCATAGCCAACGGGTATAGTAGCAATTTTTCTCGGCTCAGTCAATACGGCGGTATGGTTATAACCGATTCCCTCACCTGCAGGAACATCTTTTACCATAATAACCTCAGATTCAAGCGTCATTGCAGGTATTAATCCTGCATCATGTTCTACTTCATCCGAAGGATAATGGCCGTACATAGATATACCTATACGGACCATATCAAGCGCATATTCCGGCATCTCCATAGCTGTGGCGCTGTTAGCCGCATGACGCAGCGGAATGCGTTTTTCTTCACCGGCATCAACAGCATTCGCAAAAGCGATGAAACTATCATACTGAACCTTCGTATAAGATTTATCCGCTTCATCAGCTCTGGCAAAGTGCGTAAATATACCTTCACAGTTTATATGGGGAAGATGCTTTAATTCTTTGACTTCCGCGATAGATTTTTCTGAAGGCAAAAAGCCTATTCTATGCATGCCGGAATCGACTTTAACATGGATAAATGCATCTTTTTCAAGCATTTTTGCAACGCTGGAAATCTCTTTTGCCTGCTTTAGCGAGAAAACCGGAATGCGAACTTCGTTATTAATCAGTTCAATGTAATCTTCCGGCCAGACATTGCCCAGAATCAATATCGGGGTGGTGATACCGACATCCCTTAATTCTATAGCTTCTTCGGCGGTTGCTACTGCAAAAAATTCTACTTCGTCAGCAAGATATCTGGCCACTTCTATAGCCCCGTGTCCGTAAGCATCTGCTTTTACGACAGCGAGTTTTTTCACATCTTTCGGAAGCTTTGAAACCGAAGCATGTAAATTGTGACGAATTGCTACAAGATCTATTCTTGCTAAAGCTCTTCTGTGTCTCATTATCTGATATACTCCAATATATCTCTTGCCATAATTGAACGTTCGGATCTTCCTGCTGCGGCGGCATCGCCTGCCAAAGCGTGAATAAGCACTCCAAGAGCTCCTGCTGTTCCTATGTCAAGTTCTTTGATTGCAAGCAGCGCACCGATAATTCCGGATAAAACATCTCCGCTTCCGCCTGTTCCCATCCCGCAATTGCCGAAAGTATTCTTGTACAATCTTCCGTCAATAGTTGCAATATGAGTTTCAGCATCTTTTAATACAATATTTGTATCATACAAATCGGCAAATTTTGCGACCTGACCTGCCGGATCTTTTTTTATATTTTCAACAGATGCACCTGTCAGTCTTGAAAATTCTTTAACATGCGGTGTAAGCAAATGTTTTTTACCAAGCAACGCCAATTCGCCGGGAGACTGTGAAATAATATTCAAAGCATCTGCATCTATGCATGTCGGTTGATCAGCTGTAAATAATACAAAATGAAGCAATTCGCGCGCTGCATCTGATGTGCCGAGTCCCGGACCGATTACAATTGAATTGGCATTTTCTATAGCCTTTGATATTATGGAAATATCAACATGCTTGCAATCATACGTCGTCATAACCGCTTCAGGAACGAGGGTCTGGAGTATTATGCGATTGTCCTCAGGTGTAACGATATGCACCAGGCCTGCTCCGGCTCTGTATGCTGCAGTAGCTGAAAGATAAGCGGCTCCGGCCATACATTTTGAACCGGCTATAATAAGCACGCGGCCGAAAGATCCTTTATTGCCTGACGGATCTCTTGGCGGAAGTAATTCCAAATGTTTTTCTGTAAGAAGTTCTGGTTTCATTTCTTATTACTTAGCATATATGTCAACTGCATAAGCGAATCTGACAAATGTACATTTTCGGAATATGCATCTTTCGGAAGTTCCAAATCAACATGTGCAAAATTCCAGAACGCCCTGATACCGAGGGAATAGAGTTTTTTTGCAATATCTTTTGCCACTTCCTTCGGAACGGTAAGTGCTGCAATTGAAATATCATTGTGGGTAATGAAATCATCAACATCACTTAACGGCATTACTGTGATATCGCGAACCTTTTTGCCGATGATATGAGGATCAACATCAAATATTCCTTTCACCACAAAGTTTCGTGATTCAAACTTCGGATAGCCAGCAATTGCGCAACCGAGATTACCGCCACCGATAATTATCATATTATTTGGTGAATCGATTCCCAATATTTTGGCAATCTCATCTCTGAGGTAGCTGACATTGTATCCGTATCCTTGCTGGCCAAAGCCGCCGAAATTATTAAGATCCTGGCGAACTTGTGAAGCAGTTACATTCATAAGCTTACTGAGTTCATCAGATGAGACTCTTTCGCTGCCGTTGTCAATAAGTTCGGAAAGATATCTATAATACCTGGGCAACCTTCGAATGACTGCAGATGATATTTTTCTGTCGTGCATAATTCCGCCTTTTCCGCATAAAAATACACTATAAAGGTATCATTTTTGCCTGCTCTTGTCAATTTTTTGAGTTTACTTTATAGACTTTTAAGATTATACTTTTCGTATGAGTGATTACAGTATTAGTGAAATCCGCCCGTCGGATAAAAGGTTTATAAAACAGATGGATGTCCTTCTTGAAAAAGAGGGAATCAGTCGTGACAAGAACCTCGATTATAGTCTCGGTATGTTTGATGATGACTATAATCTTGTTGCTACAGGTTCTTGTTTTAAGAACACTTTGCGCTGCATGGCTGTTGATTCATCGCATCAGGGTGAAGGCTTACTGGGTGAAATAGTAAGTTCCCTTATGGACTATCAGTATAGCCGTGGTAATACTGATCTTTTCCTCTATACTAAATGCGATTCTGCAAAGTTTTTTAAAGATTTAGGATTCTATGAGCTTTCGAGAGTGGAAAACCGCGTAGTATTTATGGAAAACAGCCGTGACAATTTCGATGATTATCTTGATGAGCTCGCTTCTGTTTCCCCTTCTGATGGCAAAAACGGTGCAATTGTCATGAATGCCAACCCATTTACTCTCGGTCATAAATATCTGGTAGAAACTGCCGCCGCACAGTGCGACCATCTTCATATATTTGTTGTATCAGAAGATGCTTCTTTAGTCCCTGCTGACGTAAGATATAAGCTCGTCTGCGAAGGCACTGCGCATTTGCCCAATGTAATAATTCATAAAACCGGTAGTTATATCATATCAAATGCGACATTCCCGTCATATTTTCTCAAAGACAGTGAGTTAGTTATACGCTCTCATGCCGAACTTGATATTAATATATTTGCCAAGATTGCAAAGGCTGCTCATATAAATGTTCGCTTTGTCGGAGAAGAACCTCTGTCTCAGGTTACGGGCATATATAACAATGTCATGGCCGAGTTACTGCCGAAAAACGGAGTTGATGTAGTCATTATTCCGAGACTCTGCGATGGCAAAGATGTAATCAGCGCTTCAACCGTCAGAGCACTAATAAAATCCGGTAATTTTGATGCGCTCTCACGTCTTGTGCCCAAAACTACTTTAGAGTACTTTACCTCCAAAGAAGCTGCGCCTGTAATAAGAGCAATTAAAGCCTCTAAGGATGTACGCCATTACTGATTACATACCACCGAATGCATCTTTATAGTGTTTGCGTTCCATATATGAGTAATATGTTATAACGTCAAACCTGCAAGGCGTATCTTCGCTCAGATTATGAACAAGCAGATAATATCTGGACACCCCGAATATTATCTGTTGTTTTTTTGTATCAACCGCATCTTCGGGATATCCTTTTTCGTGTGAGTTTCTGTACTTTACTTCAACAAATACAATAGTATTTCCGTCTTTACATATAATATCAATCTCACCATAGTGAGATCTGAAATTGCGCTCCAGTATCTTGTAGCCGCAACATGTAAGATAACTGCAAGCGAGCTCCTCATAGCAGGAGCCGGTCTGTCTGTTATTCATTTTTAATGTACCTCAAATAAAATTCTTAATGAAAGTTCTGCGATGAATATCGCAGGGACCAAGGGACTTAATTGCAGCAATATGTTCAGCACTGCCGTAGCCTTTATTACGTTCAAATCCGTAACCGGGATATAAATCGGCGTAGCCTATCATAAGATGGTCCCTTGTAACCTTGGCAAGAATACTTGCGGCAGCTATAGATACGCTCCTGGCATCGCCCTTGACTATGGGTATCTGCCTGATAGTCATATCAGGAATGCGCATCGAGCCGTCCACAAGTACCAGTTCCGGCGAGATTGCAAGTTGTGAAACCGCAAGTCTCATAGCCTTGAAAGTAGCCTGTAATATATTAATTTCATCAATATCCTGCTCGGATATCACACCTATTCCGTAGGATATTGCTTTTTCTTTTATTTCTTCAAACAAGAGTTCTCTTCTTTTTTCGGAAAGTTTTTTAGAGTCATTAAGATATAGTATTTCGCAATCAGCGGGAAGTATGCATGCCGCCGCGACAACGGGGCCCGCAAGCGGTCCGCGTCCGGCTTCATCTATTCCGCAAATATACTGAAACTCGCTGTATTTTTGCTCATACATGCGCATCTCAGAAAGTCTGATACGCTCTTTTTCTATATCGAGTTTAGGCATTTTCTATCTCCGCAGGTTTTTCAAGAGAAATTCTGGCAAGTCTGCCGCTTCTTAGATCTTCAAGAAATATCGAAGCAGCACGTAAGTCATCTATTTCATTACCTTGCTTCTTAAGATTACGAGCCGTGCCTATTGCAAGCAGGGTCTCGTAGGCATTATCAGATTCAGCACAACTGTATTTTTCGGATATACAGCCGGGATACAGTTTTTGAATTAGTTTAATTCCCTCAAAGGCAAGTTCCTGTCTGTCTGTGATCTGCTCATTTACCGATCCCAAGAGTGCAAGTTTTATGCCCACTGCTTCATCCTCAAATTTTGGCCAAAGTATACCGGGCGTATCAAGAAGTTCAACATGATTTTTGAGGCTGATCCACTGTCTGCCTTTTGTAACGCCGGGCTTATCTCCGGTTTTTGCGCTTGCTTTTCCGGCAAGCGAATTGATAAGTGTAGACTTACCCACATTAGGTATTCCGGCTATCATAGCTCGCATCGGTCTGTTAACTATACCGCGTTTTTTATCACGTTCGGCTTTTGCCGCACGAAGCTGAGCAATAGCTTCATTTACCGGCTTCATTCCGCTGTTTTTTCGAGAATCAAGAAGGACGGCTTTGATTCCTTTGTTTTCAAAGTATTTCAACCATGATTCGGAAATAGCTGCGTCTGCCAGGTCAGCTTTGTTTATTATTATTAATCTTGATTTTCCCTGAGCCATCTTGTCAATATCAGGATTGCGGCTGGATATCGGAGCGCGTGCATCTATAAGCTCGATGACAAGATCAACGAGTTTAAGATCATTTTGCATATTTCTGACTGCCTTGGTCATATGACCGGGATACCATTGAATATTCATTAATTAATTACTCCGAAACTACTGATTGGTGATATACGCAGCCAAACCTTGCCCTCTATTTGTTCAGCGTTAATATTACCGATGGCTGAAAACCTGCTGTCCTCACTTGCATCACCATTATCGCCTAACACAAAATACTCTCCTTCAGCGAGGCGAACACTTTTTTCGGCAATGCCGCTCACGCTATACGACGCCATATCTTTAGGAAGTTTTTGAACAGTTCCGTCGATAAGCACATTACCATCAACTATCTGAACCGTCTCTCCCGGCAATCCGACTATACGTTTTATCGAAGACTTTCCATCGTCAAATCTAATATATACTACATCGAATCTGTCAGGATCCGAGAAAATATAAGATACTTTACTCAATAGTAATGTATCACCGTTCATAATAGTAGGTTGCATAGAAAGTCCGGATGCCGATACTTTATATTCAAAGCACCACGCAACAAATACCGCAAGAGCGATAGTAACTGCAAATTCAATGATAAATCTGCAAATATTTATTATACGTTCCTTTTTCTTACTATCCATAGTTATATGATAACATAGTAAAGAAAAGGGGACAACACGTAATGTGCGTCCCCGTTTCTTTTACTTTACGATTTCTTTGACCTTAGCGGCCTTACCTACGCGATCTCTCAGGTAGTTGAGCTTAGCTCTTCTTACCTTACCCTTGCGTACTACTTCAATCTTATCAACTGAAGGTGAGTGAAGCGGCCATGTCTTTTCTACGCCAACACCGTTAGAAGTCTTGCGAACGGTGAAGGTCTCACGAGCTCCGCCGCCCTGGCGCTTAAGAACTGTGCCCTCAAACACCTGAATACGCTCGCGATTGCCCTCTTTGATTAATGCATGTACGCGAACAGTGTCGCCTACATTGAAAGAATCAACTTTTTCTTTGAGCTGGGCATCCTCAATTTTTTTGATAATATCGTTCATTTCTTCCTCCTAATATAAGAATGTCCATTAACGCACTATGCGCCAGAGGGCCACCTTTATTCGCAATTTGGTACTTTATCATAGCTTGAAACAAAATGCAAGCACTTTTTCTACCAGTCTGCGTCTCTGTCTCTTCTTTGAAGGCCAACATTAAGTACAATTCCAAATGCGGCAAATGCGCAAAGTAAGGAGCTGACGCCTGAACTTATGAAAGGAAGCGGAAGGCCTGTGTTAGGCAACAACCCGGATGAGACACCTATATTTACAAATGTCTGAAAACCTATGGTTACGCCAACTCCTACCGCTATTACTCTTCCGCCGATATCTTTAGCTTTATATGCAATCTTGAAGCATGAAAGTGCAAGAACAGTCATAAGGACAATAATAAACATGCTTCCGGCAAATCCCAGCTCCTCACCGACAATTGCAAATATAAAATCATTATTTTCTTCGGACAGAAAATTACCATTTTTAACCGATTCAAAAGAAGTATTATTCAGACCTTTTCCCCATAACTGTCCGGAAGAAATTGCCATAACCGAATTATCTTGCTGCGTTGTAAGTCCTGATGATGCATACGTATCAGGGAAAAGCCAAGACATAATTCTGTTCTTTTGATATGTTTCAAAAAAGATAGGTACTTCTCTTGTTAAGTCATATATCATAAATCCGACAATCGGAATTGCGACACCGACAGCACCAAGTATCCATTTGTAGCTGATTTTGCCTACATATAGCATACATACAAAAATAACAGCTACAACGATTGTTGTTGATAAATCAGGTTCAGCGAGAATAAGGGCAAGAGGTATTGCAACTATTCCGAGTAAAGCTGCGAGATAAAGCGGTTTGTTTATTTTATCCAAATACTTATCGATAAAAGCGGCTACAATTATTATTATACCTACTTTTGCAAATTCAGAAGGCTGAATCTGAATTCCCGCAATTTTTACCCATCTGGTTGCCTCATTCAGGGTAACTCCGGCTACAAGTACCGCTCCGAGAAGTCCCAATATCCCAAGGTATATAAGCGGTGACAATCTGAATAACACATGATAGTCAAGAACTGCAAGAACCAGCATAGCGCCGCCGCCGAGCGCAAATCCAAGAAGCTGTTTTTGAAGAATGTTGTCTCTATCCGGGTCCTTGGCGAGAGCACTTCCGAGAACAAAATATCCCAAAACACAGAGCGCAATAATCATAAGCACGATTCCGAAATCGAACTTTCTGATTTTATATTCATTAAATTTGAAAAATTTCAACAATTTCATTAGTCTATAATTACGTACTGCGATGCCTGTACGGCGTCACGCTCAAGGATGTCCTGAAGCGTTAATTTGCCATAATAAAAATCATAAATATCGCTTGAAAGTTTTACTGAGTTAGCAGCTGTGTAACCATTCAGAATACTGGTTGCCATTCCTATCTCAGGATTATCATAAGGCGCATAAGATATAAAGTTTGCATGGCTGGGACGAAGCTTGTTCTCTTCTGCTGTTCCGGTTTTTCCTGCTATCTGTACGTCACATGTTACATTCTTTTTAGTACCGGAGTTCTCAGTTACAACTGCACGCATTCCGGCTCTGATAGTATTCCATGTAGAATCATCCAAATCGCTCTTTGAAATTATTTCAGCAGCAGGATCACTCACGAGCTTACCGGAACAGGTTTTTATGCTGTCAATCAGTGTGAGTTTCATAATATTTCCGCCATTTGCAAGAGTCGAAAGATACCTTGCCAGTTGAACATTTGAGAACAGGTTAGTACCCTGTCCTATTGCTGAAGGAATGGGGGCGGTATCTGATATAGCGGGAGCATTCTCAGTGAGTTCAATGCCTGTTTTTTCACCAAGTCCGAGTCTTGTGGCATATTCATTTATTAAGGATATCCCGAGTGGTTCATTGTATACAAGCTCACCTGTCTCTTCATCCATACGCTGTGACAGACGCCAGCCCATTTCGCAGAAGAAATAGTTACAGGACTGAGCTATAGCGCTGATTACATTTATATTTCCATGAGATTCATGATATGTCGTGTAATATGAGCAATTCAGATTCAAGCCTTGCTTTGTAAATACGCCTTCGGTCTCAACATATTCACCCGCATCAAGAACACCTTCTTCAAGTGAAGCTGCCGTTGTAACAAGCTTAAATACGGATCCGGGAGCTTTTTGCGCTTGCGTAGCAGTATTGTACAGAGGTGAACTCAGATCATTTACCAACTTATTATAATACTTTGAATCAATAGTACCCGACAGCTTGTTGTTATCATAGCTTGGATATGATACGCAAGCTAATACATCACCTGTGTAAATATCAACTATCGTAACAGCTGCTGAGCAGGGATCCATTGCAAGCATAGCAGGCGTAATCTCGAGGGACTTTATTTTTGAAGTAATAAATTCATATGCAGCAACAGATGAGCCGGATGATTCCTGCAATTTAAGCGTTTCTTCTTCATCAGCATTAACAATTCCCTGTTCAATAAGCGCAAGACATATCTCGCGTCCGCTTATTTGCTGATTGTAAATAAGGTTTTTATATATTCGCTTTGAAAATGTCAGGCTGCCTTTTATCAGTTCATCGATTTTATCCACAAGTGCCGTATACGTTGCATCTGCGCTGGAATAGTTGCCGGACATATCGAGTTTAGATACATCTACCCATCCGCTTGACAGGGCATATTTAAAGAATTCGCTGGGACTTATTGTTTCTTTAGTTTTATATGCAATATAGATATCGTCATTTCTATCTATTTCAGATGATATTAGATATCCGGAATCAAGCAGAACATCATATACACAGCTGAAATATATTTTCATGAAATTCTCATCCTGAGGAATATCAGGATCACCGAGGTCTTTATATGCTGTCGGATTATCAGATAATAACTCTTCTCTGATTGCTTCGTATGCCAACTGCTGTCCGGATAAGAATGAAGCATAAATCTGACTTTGCGCACTGTCTGAAGGTGCAGTTTCAAATGCATCAATATCAAGAATGTTATTATTTATCATCTGATAATAAGCTTCATAAATTGAAAGACGTCTTTGTGAAGAACTTGCGCCGACAGAGTTATGAACCTTTGCATTATCAAGCTTATCGATAATAATACCGGCAAGATGCTGTTCTATTAGATGATATATTCCGACTTGAAGATCACGGTCAATCGTAATATACGTATCATTTCCTGTAGTAGGTTCAACTTCTTCGGATACTTCAAGAATTCTACCCAAGCTGTCCAAATACATGGTTCTGCTACCCTTGATTCCTTGAAGTTCATCTTCCATAGTGGCTTCAATTCCGGTTTTCCCGACTATATCACCGGCTTTATATCTTTCTTCGCCTTTTATAGCTCCGCTGTTAAGACGTTCCAAATCATCTACGCTGGCAGTACCTGTATATCCTATAACATGCGCAAAATAAATGCTGTCGTTATATACTCTTTTGTATTCTTCTTCTATATTAACACCTGAAAGAGTATCACTATGCTCAAGTATTTCGGACATTGTCTCTTCGCTGACATCTTCGGCAACAATAACTGATTTATACCTTCTGAAGTAATTGGACGCGAGCAAATATCTGAGATTTATCACGCGAAGAGCATCTGCTTTTGATATCTCATACCTCTTGGCATTTTCGCCGCTGCTTTCCTTGCCTATTCCGTAATAATCGTAAAGATGTTCAAATAATCCTTCGGCACTGATATTTTCGTCGAGTTTGGGATCATCTACAACTTCCTGGTATGATTTTTTGCCGAATACATCACGTAGCATTCCTTGAATCGTACTGGTGCCGCCGGAATACTGAATCGTGTTGTTATCATCAATATACAAAGCCAATGGCATTACAATCTCTTCATCACGTTTATCAAGAATTTTCAGGAGACGCAGAATCATAAGGTTTTTCTGATATCCGTTATAGTCTCCTGTGTCGGAAAGCGAGACCGAGTAAACCAGTTTATTATATGCAAGCAGTTTTCCGTTTCGGTCATATATATTGCCTCTGGTACTTGCAAGTTCAATCGTCTTCAAGGTCTTGTTATTTATATATTCTTCCTGGGCTTCCTGACCGCTTACAATCTGGAGATTGTACAGATGTACGGTGAGTACGCCTGACATTATTACAGCAATAATTATCAGTGGCAACATCCTTGATGTTGCCAGTTCTTTTATTTTGTATGCAATTAACTCTACAATATCTTTAAACATACTTTTTAGCTATCTTTTTCTCTTTCTTTTTCACCCAATCATTCAACAAATGAAGAGGTTTATAAATGGCAAGAGTAATAAGCAGTGTATATACCGTCTCAGGAAGAATAATATTAAGCATATAGTAACCGATGCCAGTAGTTCCGTTCAGCAGGAAATATGCAACAAATACATAAAGACCGAAGCCGAGTTCACTTCCAAGGCAAAGGAGGACAGGCATATAAAGATATTCCGTATAGAATAGCTGTCCTATAATTCCGCATCCATAACCTATCAAAGTATAAACCAGCGCATATACTCCGACATTTGTACTGAAGAACAAATCAGAAACAAGTCCACAGCAAAAGCCAACTATCATACCGTCTTTTCTGCCGTTTAAAAACGCTATTGTAAAAGTAACAATAAGGAGCAGATTGGGAGTTGAGGCAAGCCATTTAATAGCTGCAAAAAAGTTATTCTGCAACATAAATGCCGAAAGTATCAAGATAAAATAATATATTGCTCTTTTCAATTCTCTCCGGTTTCCTTTAACTGAGTTATAACCAGAACACTGTCAAGATGCGTAAAATCTACTACCGGTATCAGATAACCGCTCTTTGTCAGGTTATTTGAATCTATTTCAAGATCTTGGGTATATCCGATCAAAATGCCCGGTAAATAAACACTGCTTTTGTTACTTGTAACTATCTTGTAGTCATTTTGTACCTGCGCATCTTTGTTTATTTTTTCGAGAATAAGTTTACCTGCATCATAAAGTGACAAATCGCCCTTGATTATACAGGTATCCTCTGTCAAAAGTGACATTCCCGAAACCTGGCAGCCGTGATCTGCAATAGTTCTGACAGTTGCAGAATTGGCAGTAACAGAAGTAACGATACCGACAAGACCGCCTTGAGATATTACGTTCATATCAACTTTTATTCCGTCATTTTCGCCGCGATCAATAAGCACTGTCTTATTCCAGTTAGTGGAATTTTCTCCGATAACATGGGCACCGATAGTCGGATAATCAGGATATTCTTCTTTCATGGCAAGAAGATTTCTATATTCTGCTAATTCATCAAGCTGAAGCCTATACTGTGTGTTTTGCGTACGAAGATAGTCTACCTCTTCTTTTAGCTTTGCATAATCCTCTTCTATTTCCTGAAGCCGAGCAATTTCTTCTGCACGATTAGATATGGAGCCACCGAGGAAATTAAGCCCTTTTTGCATAGGCATAAATATAGTATTCAGTCCACCTCTTACAACGTTATTGGCAGAGCTACTCAGTGAACTGATAATAATAAGCACTATGCAAATAAATGCTAAAATTATGAGTATATGTCTTGGCCTCATTCCTTCGTTTTTGTTCATATTTTCCCTTTTTCGTTAAAACTGTAATACCTGTTATCGCCTATGATAATATGATCTATACAAGCAATTCCCACTATAGCCCCGGCGTCTTTAATGCGATTGGTTAACATCTCATCGTCAACACTCGGTTCGGGGTCTCCGCTCGGATGATTGTGCACAAGTGCAAAACATACTGCCTTGTTTTTTAACGCAGCAAGCAAGACCTCTCTTGGTGTGACTATTGAAGCATTTGCCGTGCCTCTGGACAAAAGTACGTCTTTCAGCAAATGATTCTTTGTGTCAAAAAGTGCGGCATGGATTTCTTCATACGGCAGATGCCGAAGGCTCTCCATGTAATAATTCGCTACAAGTGACGGGCTCGAAAGCATCTCGCGATTTCCGCAATCTTCAACAGTTATCCTGCGAGATATTTCGCCGACCGCGTTGAGCAAAATGGCTTTTACCCTTCCTATACCATCATGCTCCTTTAGTTCCTCTATGTCAGCATTGAAAATACTGGCGAGGGGATGATCATTGCCGTAGCTTTTAATAAGCTTTAACGCAACATCCAATGCGCTGTTTTGAGCTGTGCCGCTTCTTAAAACAATAGCAACAAGTTCAGCGTCTGAGAGTGCCTGTGGTCCCATCGCCTCACATCTCTCATAAGGGCGATTACTTACCGGAAGTTCTCTCATTTTGTTAATATTATTATTCATTTGGCCTCCTTCTCTCCGGATTTCAAAAAGGATGCCTGAATTAACTATTAAATATCCAGTCCTTCATCAATTAATTTCTGAAGTGACATCATAATTCCGTATTTTGCATGTTGGAATGTAATGCCGCCCTGGAAAAATACAGTATATGGCGGCCTCATAGGACCATCTGCGCTGAGTTCAATGGAGGATCCTTGAACAAATGCTCCTGCAGCCATTATTACTTCATCATCATACCCCGGCATGGCCCACGGCTCGGGAGTAACATACGAATCTACCGGCGCCGCAGCTTGAATTCCGAGACAAAAAGCCTTGAGATATTCGGGTTTTTCAAGATTAACCGCCTGAATAATATCGTGCCTTACGGTATCAGAGGTCGGATGTACCGAAAAGCCTGCCTTTTCATAAAGCTTCGCCGCAAATATGGCTCCTTTTTCTGCTGATGCCGCAACCGTCGGGGCAAGGAAAAATCCCTGATATAAAGATGAATTAATCCCAAGGCTCGCACCGACTTCACGACCGAGTCCCGGTGAAGTAAGCCTTCTTGCAACTCTTTCAACGCATTCATGAGTGCCGCATATATATCCGCCTGCAGGCGCAAGTCCGCCGCCGGGATTCTTAATAAGTGAACCGACTATCATATCTGCACCGACATCTGAAGGCTCAATTATTTCGGTAAATTCGCCGTAGCAGTTATCAACCATGCAGATAATTGAAGGATTAATGCCTTTGATAAATGCGATAAGTTCACCTATCTGAGTAACCGAAAGCGTAGGACGGTTTGCATATCCCTTGGAACGCTGAATTGTTACCAGTTTAGTTTTGCTGTTAATAGCGGCTTTAATTTTGCCGTAATCAAATGACCCATCCGGCAAAAGCCCTACTTCACTGTATGTAACTCCGTATTCGGCAAGTGATCCTATTGACTCACGTATTCCGATTACTTCTTCCAGCGTATCATACGGGCGTCCGACAGGTGACAGAATCTCATCACCGGGGTGCAGATTAGCGGATAATGCCAGATTAAGCGCATGCGTTCCACAGGCAATCTGCATTCTTACGAGGGCGTCTTCTGTATGAAATGTATCTGCGTATACTCGCTCTAAGGTATCTCTGCCGGCGTCGTTATAACCATATCCGGTAGTCGCCGAAAGATGTTCAGCTGATACCTTATTCTTACGCATTGCAGCAAGAACCTTCAGCTGATTGTACTCGGCTATTTTGTCTATTTCCGTAAATCTGTCCTTCAGCTCATCAAGTGCCTTGCAAGATAACTCAAGCACTTTATCGCTGATTCCGCATTCGCGGTATATTTTATTTATATCCTGTTCAAGCATATCTACTCCCGATTAAGTATACCATCAGATTATTTGTCTATCTCTTAAGTTTTTGTGAATTATGGCAAGAAGCTCTTCTTTTGTATTGTTGTCAGCGTCAAGCCAAATCACATCATTTTCGCGTCTGAACCATGTCAGTTGGCGCTTTGCAAGGTGTCTGGTACCTAATTTTATTTTTTCTACTGCCTCATCCAATGAGGTCTCTCCGTTCAAGTAATCAAGTATTTCCTTATAACCGATGCCCTGCATACTGACAAGCTCCGTTGTTGCGCCGCGCTTACGAAGACTTTCAACTTCATCCACAAGGCCTGCCGCCATCATCTCATCAACGCGTTTTTCAATCTGATTATATAAGTTCTCGCGATTTCGGTTGATTACAAAATAAGCGAAATTATATGGCGACTCTTTTTCCATCTCATGCTTGTTATGTTCGGAGATTTTTTCCCCGGTCTGAATCGCATATTCCAATGCTCTGATTACGCGTTTAACATTATTGGCATGGATCTGCGCCGCAGCATCAGGATCAATTTCGGCAAGCTCCGCATGAAGCACTTCAGGGCCCTCTTTTTCGGCACGTTCCCATAATGTCTTACGAAGATCACTGTCAACATCCGTCTCGGTAAAAACAATGTCGCGGAGCACTGCTTGAATATAAAAGCCGGTGCCGCCGACTATCATCGGAATCTTGCCGCGGGTATATATTTCTTCAATTGCCTTCTTAGCCGCAGCCGCAAATTCATTTACACTGAAATCGTCAAATATATCATAATCGTCTATGAGGTAGTGCCTCACATCCTGCATTTCTTCTTGGGTTATCTTTGCGGAGCCGATATCCATGCCGCGATACACCTGCATGGAATCAGCGCTTATTATTTCAGCTCCGATTTTTCTTGCAAGTTCAACAGAAAGAGCCGTTTTTCCTACTGCGGTAGGTCCCGTGAGAATAACAAGCGGCTTTTTCATACAATCCTCTTAAACAGTTTTTCTATTTCTGTTTTTGTCATAATTATCGCCGTAGGTCTGCCATGCGGGCATGTATAAGGGTGCTCCAATGACAAAAGTTCGTCAAGTAATGCTTCCGTCTCTGCCATAGAAAGATACATGTTTCCCTTTACTGCAGCCTTGCAGCTCATCATAGCAATCTTTTCTTCAATTGTCTTATTGCCGCGCTTTTCGTATTCGCCCGTAAGGTCATCAAGCATGGAAATAAGAAGCTTTTCATCTGCAATTGAATAGAGATTGGCAGGCACAGCATGAACCGCGATTTCATGACCGCCAAACTGCTCAATATCGTATCCGAATGCCTCGAATTTTTCTTTATACTGTTCTATCAAAGAAAGTTCCTTGGACGAAACCGTGAGAACTATTGCAGGACTTACGAGCTGTGAAGTATGCTCATGCCGCTCAAGTTCCTTTATAGTACGCTCATAAAGAACTTTCTCATGAGCCGCATGCTGATCTATCAACAAGAAATCGTCACCATATTCAATAAGAATATATGTATCAAATAAAGTGCCTATAATGCGGTACTGCGGTCTGTTCTTTGAAGAAAGAATCTTTTCTTCAAAGGAAAGCAGCTCAATTTTTTCCTTTTGAATATCATTAAATACTTCGGCTGTGGTGGCCGGTGCCTCATGCAATTCATCTGTATGTTCGACGTATTTCTCAATTGGCTGATATTCTGAAGCCGGTTCAATAATTCTTTCAGGTTCTTCCTGTTTTTTGCGCTCAGCTTCAAATGGCTGCAGAGCAGGTTTTTCGGGCTCTTTAACAGTGGGCTCTTCTGCTACTTTTACCTCTGTGATAAGTTCTTTGCCTGACAAAGTATCTGATACCGTCTGATATACAAAATCATACATTTCCTGCTGCCTTGCAAAACGAACTTCAAGCTTGGCAGGATGAACATTTACGTCTATCAGGTATGAAGGAACACTTATATGCAGCACGGCAAATGGATACTTGTGCTGCATAACAAAACCTTTATAGGCATCTTCTATTGCCGAAGTGATTGTTTCGTTTTTTACAAAACGGCCATTGATGTCATATAATTCGTATCCGCGATTTCCTCGTGACAATAGCGGCTTACCGATAAATCCGCTGATTGATAACTCATCTGTTACGGAATTCACCTCAAGCACAGATGTTGCAACTTCACG
>JAZRXC010000040.1:0-28445 GCA_045600025.1 Lachnospiraceae bacterium | reverse complement strand
CTTCGTGGTGTTGACCGTAACGAGATCGAGCGTGGTCAGGTTATTGCTAAGCCCGGTTCAATCACTCCTCACCAGAAGTTCACTGCTCAGGTTTACGTTCTGAGTAAGGAAGAGGGTGGCCGTCATACTCCTTTCTTCAAGAACTATCGTCCTCAGTTCTATTTCAGAACAACAGACGTTACCGGTGTGTGCGAGCTTCCTGAAGGCGTTGAGATGTGCATGCCCGGTGATAATGTAGAGCTTACCATCGAGCTTATCCACAAGGTTGCTATGGAGCAGGGTCTCCGCTTCGCTATCCGTGAGGGTGGTCGTACAGTTGGTGCCGGCACCGTTGCTTCTATCATCGAGTAATTAAACATTTGCCCGTAAGGGCTTACATAACTCCCGGAGCAATCCGGGAGTTTTTTGCGCGATAAGACATTAGCCTTTTCGATTATGCATTTGCGGTAAATAGTAGTTTGTGGTAAATTAGGTCTTGCGGAGATTCGTATGAATAAAGAGGATTTAAAAAACATAAAATTATTTTTGTTTGATATGGACGGCACTTTATATCTGGGAGAGCAGCTGTTTGATTTTACTATTGAACTTCTTGCTACTATAAGACGCCGCGGCGCGCAGTATTTGTTTATGACAAATAATTCTTCAAAGAGCGTATCTGCTTATATTGAGAAGCTTGCACGCCTCGGAATCAGCGCGTCGAATGAGGACTTTATTACTTCATCTCAGGCGACGGCTTATTATCTGCATGGTAATTATCCTGATGCCAAGCTTTATGTCTGCGGGACTAAGTCTCTGCGTGATGAGCTCGCAGGAGAGGGCTTTTGCGTGACGGATTCCTGTGATGAGGCAACCTGTGTTGTCATCGGGTATGATACGGAGCTTACTTATAAAAAGCTTGAGGATGTGTGCAGGATTCTTTTATCGCGCGATGTGCCCTACATTGCGACTAATCCGGATTATGTATGCCCGACGGAATTCGGCAGTCTTCCGGATTGCGGGAGCATCTGCGATATGATTGCAAATGCAACCGGCAAGCGTCCGCTGTTTATCGGCAAGCCTGCTCCGCTTATGCTGGAGCTTGCTATGGAAAGGATGGGAGTTTGCCCTCTTGAGACTGCAGTTGTGGGGGATCGTATTTATACTGATATTAAGAGTGGGATTAATGCGGGAACGCGGTCGGTGCTGGTGATGAGTGGGGAGACGGATGAGGCTATTCTTGCTGCGTCTTCTGATAAGCCTGATCTTGTGCTGCCTTCTGCGGGAGATATTCTCGAAGTTCTTCGCTAAT
The DNA here is from genome assembly GCA_045600025.1 of Lachnospiraceae bacterium. Lineage (GTDB taxonomy): Bacteria > Bacillota > Clostridia > Lachnospirales > Lachnospiraceae > UBA3774. The sequence continues at coordinate 27,157 of JAZRXC010000040.1, read as the reverse complement.
CTGCTTTCTTTTATTGCCGCCTGCATGGGCGGCTTTTTTATTGCGGCACGTTTACACACCCGCGTCTCCTCCTGCGCTATGCACCGCCGCTCGCGTCTGCGCATCTTCCTCGCACGCTTAAAGAGGCGCGGCTCGGCGTACCGGTTTGTCGCCGGCTTCGCGGCTCGCATTCCACTTTTGTCGGACGCCGTAGGCGCCTCGGAAGTATCCGCCGGGCGCCTCTTACGGTGCGCATCAGCGCGCAGCGCGCTCACTAAAGACATTTAGCTCATGTTGGGCGGCACATTTAGCATAAGGCAAACATTGGAGCAGGGCCGTAGGCGAGTCGAGCCTAGCCGCCCGAGCGGAGAGCTCCCGTTTCGGTGGGAGTCGGAGCGAGTGGCATTATAGGCGGCGAAGACGAGGTAGGCATCGTGACACGTTTGCCGTTGCAAATGTGCCGCGAGAGTGAAAAAGAGCGGAAAAGCGGTTGACTATAGCACGAATCTCGGCTAATATATGTATGCAACAATACATTTGCCAAATATAGAAAAATAAACTCAGACATAAGGAGCAGAAATGGGATACATTCAGAGACATTTACAAGAAGCAGTCCTGCAATTAAGCGAAGAATACCCCGTATTACTCATCGCAGGCCCGAGAGCAAGCGGCAAGACGAGTATGCTCCGCATGCTGATGGAGATGGAAGAAGCGCTCCCCGAAGGTTCTATGGAAAGAGCACCGAGAAAAGGCACGCACCACGCCCGCAGTTACGTAAGCCTCGATAACTTACGCGAACGCGAACTTGCACAAAAAGATCCTGAAAAATTCCTGCAAATGCATCCGACCCCTGTCCTGATATCAGAGGTACAGTACGCCCCGGAATTGTTGATTTACATAAAAAAGATGCTCACGGCAAAAACGCCTGCCGGCAGTTACTGGCTGACCGCATCGCACCTATACGAAACGATGGATGCGGCATATAAGGCACTCGGCGAATCAGTCGCACTGCTGAACCTCTTTCCATATTCACGAGCAGAGATAACAGGAATAGACGCGCCACCATTTTCGGTAAAAGAATACAAAGAAAAAGAAACCGGATCCGAAAAGCCCTTCGCATCAGCCGCCGAGTTATTTAATCACATCTGGCGCGGCTGTATGCCTGAACTCATAGACAAAATAACCGGCAGCGAAGACGAGGCAAAAGATTGGGACGAATACTACGCAGATTATCTGGAGACCTGCATCCGCCGCGACGTGCGTGATATCGGCGGGGCGGTAGAGCCGGTTAAATTCATGCGGTTCATATCCTGCGTGGCAGCAAGAGCCGGACAACTCCTTAACGTAAAAGCAATTGCACAGGGAGCGGAGATAGATCAAGTTACGGCAAAAAACTGGCTGGGAATACTCGCAAATATCGGCTTCATATTTTATTTGCACCCGATATCAAGCGAAGCCTTAAAGCGCGCCGTAAAAACACCGAAGCTGTATTTCTACGACACAGGCCTCGTGTGTTATCTGACAAAATGGATGAGTCCCGAGACCGCACGCTTCGGAGCAATGGCTGATCAGCTCTTTGAAAATTACGTCGTATCCGAAATAGTAAAAGGCTACAGCCACCACGGCGCAGTGCCGCGCATCAGCTATTACCGCGACCGCGACGGTGCAGAAATCAATCTGATATTTGAAGAAGACAAGCTTTATCCGGTGCAAATAAAGCTCACTGGCCGCCCGGTAAAGCGCATGACATCCTCATTTGCGATGCTTGAAAAAGCCGGGCTAGATACAGGCACGGGCGCAGTAATCTGCCTCGCTGATGAAAAATCGGAAATAGCACCTGAATTAATAAGCATACCTGTAGGAGAAGTGTGATGAAGAAAGGTCTGACAATATTAAAAAAAGAGCCGATGCTGGCGGTATCGCTGGCGGCTGCAATCATTGCACTGTTTATCACACCACCATCAAAACAGCTTATTTCCGACATCGACTGGAAGACACTGGCAATACTTTTTATGATGCTGACCGTGCTTGAAGGCTTCAAAAAAGAAGATCTTTTCATGCCTATCATCCGTTTGTCATCTCATATCAGTTCAATAATCGTCCTGTCACTTTTTGTAGTGTTCGGAGTATTTTTCTCATCGATGTTTGTGACAAATGATGTTTCGCTCATTATATTCGTGCCGCTCACAATCATTTTGTTCCGCGCGTGCGACAAAGAAAAATACATACTTCCCGTAATCTCCATGGAAAATATCGCGGCAATCCGCGGCTCCATGCTGATGCCGTTCGGCAGTCCGCAGAACTTGTTCCTGTTCGGCAAATCCGGTGTGAGCGTCGGCACATTTATACTGCACATGGCACCGCTGAGCGTGTTATCCGCAATTCTGCTGGTTATATATGTAACGCTCCTGTACAGAAAAGATAAGCAGCGCACCATTGATATCGCAGGGGCAAATGTTATCGCGCAGTGGGAGCCGGAGAGGAGACGCCTCCGCATAGTATACTTTTTCCTTTTCGTGATTATTATTCTTACCATAGTGACAAGGACTACGCTTTGGCCGTATATAACGGCGGCAGTTCTCGCTATGATTATCATATTTGACAAAGAAGTTCTTGCCAAAACAGATTACGTGCTGATACTTACGTTCCTGTGCTTCTTTGTCTTCTCATCATCAATCGCGGCAAATCCTACAATTTCCGCATTTCTATCTGATGCCGTTGCCGAAAATGAGTACTGGTGGGGCATCCTGCTAAGTCAGCTTATATCGAATGTTCCGGCAGGAATAGTGCTGTATCCGTTTACCACGAATCTGTCCGGACTTTTGTACGGGCTTGATACGGCGGGACTGTGTTCACTCATCGGTTCACTTGCATCAGTCATTAACTATCGCATTTATGTAAAAGAGTATCCCGGCAATGGCGGAAAATTTATCAAAGTCTTCACTATCGTCAGCCTGATATTCTTTGCAGCTGTGGTGCTTCCCGGATACTTCCTATCAGCATGGCGCATTTGAATTAATACATAATCGGAATAATTATTCATTTTTGCGAATAATTATAAATAAAAGTGTTGATTTAATGCGACAATATGTGTATAATGGGCTCATTCTTTCATATACATGACCGGAGGAATGAGATGAAAATCGGCAATGAAATCTATGAAGCGCCGCTATCGCCGGAACTGATTGATGAGTTATCTGAGCGAATTCGCGGATTCATAAAAACTAACAAGCTCTCCAAAACGGACGGCAACCGTTTTGCACTTGCGGCGGAAGAAGTGTTGCTCGAATCGCTGCAGAGCGGCGGAGCAGGCACCATGGTTACTTTTGAAACCGGATCAAAATTCTTGCGCCCTTATTTCTCAATATCCATTAAGGGTAAAGCGCAGAATCTTTTTGCTGCTAAAAAAGGTACACAGTCCGTTTTCGCAAACGGCATTATTAATACAATCGGCCTCTATCCTGAGTACGCATATTCATCAGACAATAACACTTATACATTTTCTATTAAGCGCAAGAAGAAAAATCAGTTTTTGATTCTTGCAGTAGCAATACTTCTTGCTCTTATTGTAGGTGCAATAGGAAGGATACTGCCGGATCTGCTGCGAATAGAATTGTTAAATTCGGTGTTGATTCCTGTGCACGATACTTTTCTTAATATACTCGGCGGTATTGCAGGGCCGATGATTTTCCTATCTGTGGCCTGGGGTATATATGGCGTCGGAGATGCGGCCACGCTTAAAGTAGTCGGTAAACGGCTGATGCTCGGCTATATCGGCGCGGTTGCTATTTCAGTTATATTTGCGGCGATAGTCTGCATTCCTATTTTCACAGTGCGGTTTGGCAATTCAGGAAGTTATTTCTCTGAACTTTCAGCAATATTTGATACATTGCTTGGAATATTCCCGAAAAATATTTTCAGCCCCTTTGTCGAAGGTAATACTCTGCAGATAATTTTCCTTGGAATAATAATCGGAATAGCCATGCTCTTCCTCGGACAGAAGACTACTGCTGTTGCAAAGGCAATTGAGCAGGTAAACTATGTAGTTCAGTTTCTTGCGGAATTCATCAGCAAGCTTGTTCCGTTCTTTATTTTTATCGTGCTTGTTGAAATGATCTGGTCAGATTCACTGAAGATTTTCTCTAGCGTCTACAAACTGTTTATCGTATTTATCGGGCTTGTTTTGATAGTCACTATCGGATTCGTAAATTATATCGCCCTTCGAACGCAAACAAATCCGCTTCTTCTGATTAAAAAAGGTCTGCCCACACTTTTGATAGCGCTTACTACGGCATCATCAGCAGCGGCACTTGCAAGCAACTTAAAGGCAACAAAAGAAGAATACGGAATCGATGAAACGATTAATTCTTTCGGCGTTCCGCTCGGCATGGTTACATATAAGGTTTCGACAGCAATTAACTATTTGGTTATGACATTTTTCTTTGCCGAAATGTTTAATGTTGAGATCTCCTGGGCATGGATACTGACGGCTATCTTCTCATCTATCATACTTGCGGTTGCGACTCCGACTATACCCGGCGGCGCATTGGCTTCGTATACGGTACTGTTTTTGCAGCTTGGCATTCCGCAGGATGCGCTCGTCATCGCACTTGCATGTGATACGATATTTGACTTTATCGCAACCGGTACCGATCAGTTTATGATGCCTTTTGCATTACTTATGCAGGCGCGCAAGCTTGGACTTGTCGATGAGAAAGTACTGAAAGCAGTTCCGAAAAAGCGGCGAAATAATCATTAAAAACAGTAAGCAGCTCGGAATTTCCCCGAGCTGTTTTTTTGCTGCTTTTATAAATGTGAATTTCCTATAAACTCTCGCATCCGCGATTGCAAAAATCCATATTTGCCATTATAATGTAAATGTATGTTGGGATAATGTTCGGCGAATTGTTCGGCGGCTTATTTCTCTATAGTACTAGGAGGACATATGTTGAAGACTCTGAAAAAACTACTTGTGCTGACATTGGCACTTACTATGATCATTTCTGCGACAGTACCGGCGTATGCTGATTACGCTGTTACCACGGCTAACTCGCTTAATTTGCGCAAAAGCTCAAATACATCAAGCGATGTTCTTGCTTCTATACCCAAGGGTACCAAACTGACTATCAATTCCACAACCAGCAACAGTTCAGGTACATGGTTCAAGGTTGATTACAACGGCAAGACAGGATATATTTCCAGTCAATATGCTCAGCGCATAACTGATACCTCAATTTCAGCAACTTCCGGTATCGGTAAAGTAACCGCATCTTCATCACTTACGCTCAGAAGCGGCGCAGGCACAAGTAACTCAGAGCTCACCAGCATTCCCGGCGGAACCACGATATCACTTTTAGCTTCATCAGATGTAAGCGGAACTACCTGGTATAAAACTGTATACGAAGGCAAGACCGGTTGGGTGAGTGGCAAATATGTAAGTATTACTATTCCGATTCCTTCGTCAGGCGGAGACCAGCCCACCGAACCTACGACACCCACCGAGCCGACAACACCTACCGAGCCTACATCATATAGCGGCACCGGTGTTGTAACGGCATCATCATCACTTACACTCCGCAGCGGCGCAGGTACGAGCAACTCAGCGCTCACCAGCATCCCGGGCGGCAAGACTATAACAATAACAGGCGGGGCAAATGATTCATCAGGCACGCTCTGGTATAAGACTTCATACAACGGCAAGACCGGATACGTAAGCAGCAAATACGTAAATTACACTCCCGGCGGAGAGCAGCCCACCGAACCTACGACACCTACTGAGCCTACATCATATAGCGGCACCGGCGTTGTAACCGCGTCTTCATCACTTACACTTCGTAGCGGCGCAGGTACGAGCAACTCAGCGCTCACCAGCATCCCGGGTGGCAAGACTATAACAATAACAGGCGGAGCAAATGATTCATCAGGCACGCTTTGGTATAAGACTTCATACAACGGCAAGACCGGATATGTAAGTAGCAAATACGTAAATTACACTCCCGGCGGAGAGCAGCCCACCGAACCTACGACTCCTACCGAGCCTACATCATATAAAGGCACCGGTGTTGTAACTGCGTCCTCAACGCTTACACTCCGTAGCGGCGCAGGTACGAGCAACTCAGCGCTCACCAGCATCCCCGGCGGCAAGACTATAACAATAACAGGCGGGGCAAATGATTCATCAGGCACGCTCTGGTATAAGACTTCATATGATGGCAAGACCGGATATGTAAGCAGCAAATATGTTAAATTCACACCGGACGAGGAGCCTGCACAGCCTACCGAGCCGACGACACCTACCGAGCCGACCGAGCCTACAGAGCCTCAGAATCCCGGTTGGCCCAGCTGGCCCAACTGGCCCGGATGGCAGTGGCCTACAGAGCCGACGACACCTACCGAGCCGACGACTCCTACTGAACCCACGACGCCGACAGAGCCCACACAGCCGACGGTTGATCCTAACGCACCCGTAGAACTTAAAGATGCAAAGGGACGTCTTACTTCTAACCTTAATGTACGTAAGGGCCCCGGCACTTCTTATTCAATAGTAACAACACTGGACGCAGACACGGTAGTTGATCTGCTTACAAAACAGAATGTTGACGGAACCACCTGGTATCAGATACAAAAGGGAGATGTCAAGGGTTATGTCAGTGGCAAATACGTAGCGCTTCTTGATACTAAAGATGACCCTACAACCTCAAAGACTACTGAAACTAACGGAACCGGAACAGTAACGGCAAGCAGCCTTACCGTAAGAAAAGGCCCCGGCACAAGTTACGCATCCATAGGTTCAGTATCAAACGGACAAAAGCTCAATATCTTCGGTGGGCAGTATGATTCCGAAGGAACCGAGTGGTACAAGATTACATACAACAGCCAGACAGGTTATGTATCAAGCAAGTATGTAACTTTGGATTCAGGCTCAGGCAGCAATACGGATCAGACATTTGAAGAGCAGATGGCAGCACAGGGATTCCCGCAGTCATATATTTCAAAGCTGTCAGTCCTTCATAATCTTTATCCTAACTGGGAATTCAAAGCAGATAAGGTAGATATGGATTTCAATATTGCCGTATCAGAGCAGTATTCATTCGGCGATATGCTTCCTTCAACCTGGAGCGGTACAAAGGCAATCAGCCTTGTAGATAAAAACAGTGCTAATTCCTGGAAGTCAACAGATGCCGGAGCTTATGATGCAAGCAGCGGAACTTATATTACCGGTTGGGATGGAGATAGCTGGGTAGTAGCTTCCAAGGGTATCATCAAATACTTTATGGATCCGAGAAACTTCCTTGATTCAAACACAGTATTCCAGTTCCTCGATATGGCATATTACAATGACCAGACCGCAAGCGTAGTAGCCGCCGCAGCACCCAAACTCAGTGCAGGTTGGCTTGGCGAGAATTACACACATACATCGGATAATACAACTATTAACTATCCGGAAGTATTGGCAAAAGTAGGCGCTGAATACGGCATTAACCCCATTGCACTTATTGCGATAATCACTCAGGAACTCGGAGTTCAGAGCACCGCAGTATCTCGTCCGCAGATAACAGGAACTACAGAAGGTTATGAAGGCCTCTACAATTACTTCAATATCGGAGCATATGTATCAAGCGGTTTCTCCAAGGCTTATCTTCGTGCGCTGTACATCGCACAGATAAATAATTGGAACTCACGAGAGGCAGCACTTGCCGGCGGCGCAAGCTATTTCGTAACGAACTTCGTAAACAAGAATCAGGATACGTTCTACTATCTGAGATTCAACGTAGTTAATAATAAGGTATCCAACCAGTTCTCGACGGATGTTCAGGAAGCTACAAGCTGGGGTAAGCTTTTTGCCAAGGCTTATACTGACGAACTTCGCACAAGCAGCAAGCTCGTATTTAAGATTCCCGTATTCAACAACATGCCGTCATCACCTTGTGATATGCCTTAAGGAAAAGATATGTTGAAAAACAAATTACCTTTTACAAAGGTGGCGGAGGAAGCACTTGCTTTCGCCGCCACAATTGCCAAAAAAAGCAAAAGTAAATACATCGGAACCGAGCACATCCTGCTGGGACTTCTCGGCACGCCATGTATAGTCAGCAGTGTTCTTGCCGAATACAAAATCACTTATGAAATTGTAAAAAAGCAGATTGACAGTATCTGCAAATCCGGCGCTTCGAATACTGATGTAAAAGCAGGACGTGTGCGATTCGGATATTCGCCCAGGGCACTTGAACTGCTTTCTATCGCAGGAGAGGAAGCTCAAAGAGGTGCAAGCAGCGGCATCGGAACCGAGCATATATTTACGGCAATTATGCTTATGGAAGATTGCCTGGCTATACGCATCCTCCGTATGCTTGATATGAATGATGATCAGGTTATGCGCAGCTTGTTTGAATCAATGGGAGCTGAAGGCGAGGTATACCTTCAGGCATTTGAAGGTGCCCGCGAAAATTCACGTCCGTCAGCGCTTTCAAGATTTACTCATGATCTTACGCAGCTCGCCCGCGAAGGCTATCTTGAGCCGGTTATCGGAAGACAGCTTGAACTTGACAGAATGATACGCACGCTTGCTCGCCGCACTAAGAATAACCCTTGCCTTATCGGAGAACCCGGTGTCGGAAAAACTGCAGTGGTTGAGCTGCTTGCGCAGGAGATTGCCGCAGGAAACGTTCCGGATATTTTGAAAAACAAAGTAGTTTTAGAATTGGATATTCCGGCTATGCTTGCCGGCACAAGATATCGCGGCGATTTTGAGGAACGCATGGAAGCTATTATCGGTGAGTGCGCGCAGGACGGACAGGTGCTGCTGTTTATTGATGAGATTCATATGCTGATAGGCGCCGGCGGTGCAGAAGGCACGCAGGACGCAGCCAATCTCTTGAAGCCCGCGCTGTCACATGGTGATATACAGATTATCGGAGCGACGACCACTGAAGAATATCGCACGCAGATACAAAAGAATCCCGCACTCGAAAGACGCCTTCAGCCGATTACCATAGCAGAGCCGACAGAAGATGAAACTGTTGAGATACTCAAAGGCCTTTGTGGCAAATATGAGGAATTCCATGGAGTTACGATAGATGACGAGGCGCTTTTAGCAGCGACGCAGATGTCTGCGCGTTATATTACCGACAGATTTCTTCCCGACAAGGCAATTGACGTGCTTGACGAAGCAGCGGCAAGAGCGAGCCTTTCTCAAAAGAAATCAAAGAAGATTAAAGTATCTGAAAAAGATGTTGCGGCGGTGGTGACAGAGTGGACTAAGATTCCCGTGAGCAGACTCTCGGAGTCTGAGACTAAGCGACTGATGAAACTTGAAGATACTTTGCATAAGAGAGTCATCGGTCAGGAAGAGGCAGTATCTGCAGTTGCCCGCGCAGTAAGAAGAAGCCGCGTCGGGCTGAAAAATCCTGCTAAGCCCATCGGTTCATTTCTCTTCTTAGGACCTACCGGTGTAGGTAAGACTGAGCTTGCAAAGGTACTTGCTACCACATTATTCGGCAGAGAAGACGCTATCATAAGAGTGGATATGTCTGAATACATGGAAAGCTACAGCGTGAGCAAATTCATCGGATCTGCGCCCGGATATGTCGGATACGGCGAAGGCGGACAGCTCACCGAGAGAGTATATAAAAACCCATATAGTGTTATCTTGTTTGATGAAATCGAAAAAGCTCATCCGGACCTTTTCCCGATTTTCCTTCAGATACTCGATGACGGACATCTGACGGATTCGCACGGCCGCAAGATCGATTTTAAAAATACGATTATCGTTATGACATCAAATGTCGGCGCGGAAAAAATTGTTGCGCCGAAGAAACTCGGATTTGCCAAAGGCGAAGATGCAGAGAGCGATTATCAGCGTATGAAGGGCGGAGTGCTTGATGAGATTAAGAAGCTCTTCAGACCTGAACTGCTTAATCGTATTGATGAGATGATTGTATTCCGTCAACTTTCCAAGGAAGATATCTCAGGCATATTGGAATTGCAGCTCGGTGATCTAATCGAAAGAACAAAGCAGGCTTGCAACGTTACTCTCGAGGTTACGGTATCAGCTAAGAAGCTTCTTATTGAGAAGGGCTTTAATCCGACTTACGGAGCAAGACCGCTTGCAAGAGCAATCCAGACGGAGCTTGAAGACCCGCTTGCGATGGCACTGCTTAATAAAAAACTTTCACAGTCAGGAAAAGTTTCGGCAACTGCTAAAAACGGAAAGATTGTTATTGACAATTCTTTGTCAAAGTGATAGAACATTACACATAAATAAAACATCCTATATTAGATAGAGGTCGCGGTTTTCACCAAATCCGAATTACGCATAAGGCATGCGCGGATATTGAGGACTATCGCCGAAATCGCAGGGAAGCCTTTATGAACTGCGGTTGGGACGCAAGCAGAATATGCTGCGGACTGTCACCAGCTTCTGGTGGAGCGCTATCATGATATTTTTTAATGGTCATGAGCGCATATACTCATGACCGTTTTTTTACCTCTACTGTAGGATGGGAGGAGGAAGTTATGGATTTTTATGCTACTTTTTGGGCACTGGTGCCACCGCTTATCGCAATCCTTTTGGCACTGATCACAAAGGAAGTGTACAGCTCGCTTTTCATCGGCATTTTGACCGGAGCTCTTCTTGCTGCCGGCTTTTCACCTGCCGGTACGCTTGATGCTATCATTTCCGACGGATTTATTCCGGCAATTAGTGACAACGCAGGTATATTCGCCTTTCTGGTTATCCTCGGCGTTATTGTTATGCTGACGCATAAGGCAGGCGCCGCCAAAGCATTCGGACGTTTTTCATCTAAGCATATTAAATCCAAGGCCGGCGCGCTTATCTGCACGACGCTCTTTGGAATTATGATTTTTATTGATGACTATTTCAACTGTCTTACAGTCGGCGCGGTTATGGCACCGGTTACGGATTCAAGCAAAGTCAGCCGCGTAAAGCTCGCATATCTTATTGACGCAACTGCAGCTCCTATCTGCATGATTGCTCCGATTTCTTCCTGGGCAGCAGCGGTCAGCGGCTGTGTTGAGAGTGAAACCATGAATGGATTTGAGCTTTTTGTAAATGCGATTCCGTTTAACTTTTATTCACTGCTTACGATAGTATTTGTAATTACTATCTCTATTCTCGGCTTTGATTACGGAAAGATGCGTAAGGCTGAGGAAATTGCAGAAGAGGGTGACCTCGGTATTATCAATGTTGTCTATGATGAGGAAGAAGGCGATGTAAAGGGCGCTGCGCTTGATGTTGCAATGAATGCCACAAAGGTTCAGGCAGGATCTACTTCTGTAGCACGTGTTATTGATATGATTATCCCGATTGTGGTTTTGATTATTTCCTGCTTTGGCGCACTTGTTTATAACGGCGGCTTCTTTGACGCAGAGTCTGAATTCTATTCGGATTTTGTAGGCGCTTTCGGAAATACTGATGCTCTGGTTGCACTTCCTTGGGGCGGCCTTATTTCTCTGATATTCATTATCATCTATTTCGCAATTAGAAAGCTTGTTAAAGTCAAAGATTCTATGGGTGCTATTCCTGCAGGCTTTAAGATGATGGTTCCCGCGATGCTGATTCTGACATTTGCCACTGCGCTTAAAAACATGACCGGGCTGCTCGGTTCTCGTGAATTCGTAGCCGGTCTTATGGAGGGCGCTGCAGACAGTCTTTACAGTTTCCTTCCGGCGGTTATATTCGTAGTGGGCTGCGTGCTTGCATTTGCCACGGGTACTTCCTGGGGCACTTTCGGTATCTTGATTCCGATAGTTACCGCAATATTCTCGGAAGGCGATCCGCTTATGTTTGTCGGAGTATCTGCCTGCCTTGCAGGTGCTGTATGCGGCGATCACTGCTCGCCGATATCCGATACGACTATCATGGCTTCTGCCGGAGCGCAGTGCGACCATGTTGCGCATGTTGAGACGCAGCTACCGTATTCGCTGACGGTTGCGGTACTTTCATTTATCGGATTTATTATCGCCGGATTTATTCCGAAGGTTTATATCGTTCTGCCGGTTATGATCGCGCTTACGGTTGAAGTTCTTGTTGTGATGAAACTGCTGGCAAGAAGAAGACAGGCGTAAATAGATATTGACAGTAATATAAGATAAGTTAGAATATATATTGCCCTGGGGTGTGCGATACCCCCTGCACATTTTGATCCAACATAATGACTATACGGGATTCCTATTCGCGCAGTTGATGTCAGGCCTCATTATATCAGTGGAAGACAGATAGGCTGCGGTACGGCTACCCACCTGAATTTCAGGGCGTCAAAAAAGCAGGGACCGGCACCTTGGGGCATTTTTATGCCCTTTAATCCATAATTGAATCGTTGACATATCTATAAAGAGTGCTTATAATTACAATGATTATGGCGTGAGCCAATTTAAGGAGGAGAATCCAATGAACAAGATTCAGATGTCGACACCTCTCGTTGAGATGGACGGCGACGAAATGACCAGAATCCTCTGGCAGTATATCAAGGACGAACTTCTTCTGCCCTTCATTGATCTTAAGACCGAGTACTATGACCTTGGCCTTCCTTATCGTGATGAGACAGATGACCAGGTTACCATCGATGCTGCAGAGGCATGCAAGAAGTATGGCGTAGGCGTAAAGTGCGCTACCATTACTCCTAACGATGCTCGTGTTAAAGAGTACAATCTTAAGGCTATGTACAAGAGTCCTAACGGCACTATCCGTGCTATCATGGATGGTACTGTATTCCGTGCACCCATTATGCTTAACTGCGTAAAGCCTTATGTTCCTACATGGGAGAAGCCCATCACCATCGCTCGTCATGCATACGGTGATGTATATAAGAACACTGAGATGAAGATCGACGGCCCCGGCATTGCCGAGCTCGTATTCACAGCAGAAGACGGTACTGTTACTCGCAGCACCATCCAGGAGTTCAAGGGCCCGGGCGTTATCCAGGGTATGCACAACCTTGACAAGTCCATCACTTCATTTGCTCGCAGCTGCTTCAACTATGCACTTGCTACCAAGCAGGAAGTATGGTTCGCTTCTAAGGATACCATCTCCAAGAAGTATGACGGACGTTTCCGTGATATCTTCCAGGAAGTATATGACAATGAGTACAAGGAGAAGTTCGAGGCTGCAGGCATCACTTACTTCTATACTCTTATTGATGATATCGTTGCTCGTGTTATCCGTTCAAAGGGCGGATTCATCTGGGCTTGCAAGAACTATGACGGCGACGTAATGAGCGATATGCTTGCTACCGCTTTTGGTTCACTTGCTATGATGACTTCAGTTCTCGTATCTCCCGACGGAAACTTCGAGTATGAAGCTGCTCACGGTACCGTACAGCGTCACTACTACAAGCACCTGAAGGGCGAAGAGACTTCTACTAACTCTGTAGCTACTATCTTCGCATGGAGCGGTGCTCTTCGTAAGCGCGGCGAGCTTGATAATCTTCCTGAGCTCGTTAATTTCGCAGATCAGCTTGAGAAGGCTACTCTTGATACTATCGAGGGCGGCACCATGACAGGCGACCTTGCTGCTATTACCATTATGGACAAGGCTCTTGTTAAGAAGGTTAACTCACTTGAGTTCATCCAGGCTATTCGTGCAAAGCTCACCGAGTACCTTGCATAAATCTTATTTTCAATGAAGAGACTCCCGGCCAAGCGGTCGGGAGTTTGTTTCTTCGCCAAATCTTATGTTATAATAACTTATCATGGAAAGATTACTTACAGTAGGTCATACAGTTGAACTCGCCGAGATGCTCGCAGGAAGAGAAAAGCGCGCAGCACGTCAGCGGGAGATTATTTCAAAATACGGCGGCGTGCTTGTCTGCATGACGCTGAATATAGCGGGTCCCGTTAAGGTAAATGCGCTTACTGACGCTGCATTTTATGCTGCATACGAAGAGATAGAGAAAGCGCTTTCAGGAGTTGTATTTACCAGGATTTCACATCATTACTATGGCAATGAAGCATATTTTGCCGTGCCCGGTGGAGACATCTTTGATATAAAACGACGCATGCTTGAGATCGAGGAAGCGCATCCGCTCGGAAGACTTTTTGATATTGACGTGCTCGAGGAACGTGACGGCGCTCTTTATAAGATTTCCCGAACTGATGCCGGGGCAAATGAGCGCACATGTCTTATCTGCGGCGGTGAGGCGAAAGCCTGTGCCAGCACCAGAGCGCATGGCCTTGATAAACTTCTGTCTGTGACCTATGACATGATATATGGGTATGTTAAGGAGAGAGGGCTTTTTGCCGGACTTTCCGGCGGTCTTGCCGTGTCGGCACTTCTTTCTGAAGTTTACACAACCCCGAAGCCCGGCCTTGTGGATCTTGATAATGACGGCTCACATCCTGATATGACCATGCGCCTGTTTGAAAAGAGTGCAGCGGCGCTTCGCACATATTTTGCCGATTGCTTTAAGGCCGGAGAGGAGACGCGCGAGATTCCGACTTGCGAAGTCCTTTCGCACATTCGTCCGCTCGGCATTGAAGCTGAGAAGACCATGTACGAGGCAACCGGCGGGGTAAATACCCATAAGGGTATTATATTCTCGCTTGGTATTATTCTTGCTGCTGCGGGGCGTGTAGGCGTGGCTGATACAGACGTAACACTTCTTACAGCGGGAGAGATTGCCTGCCCGGCGCTTGCTGATTTTAACGGTGCAGCATCCACCAAGGGGCAGGAGCAATATGCCTCATACGGCCTGCAGGGCATAAGAGGTGAAGCGGCGGCGGGATTTCCGAGCGTTAGACAGATATCGCTTCCGGCTTTTGATGAAGCTACGGCGGCTGGGCTCTCATGGAATGATGCAGGTGTATTTGCCCTGCTGCGTCTTATCTCCGGTGTGCAGGATTCAAATATGATTGCGCGCGGAGGGCGTGATCTTGCGCAGGAGATGGCTATTATGGCCGGACATCTTGCAGGGGCGTGGCAGCTTGCTACAAGGACGGATTCTGATGCTACGACGCTTCTTGCGGGCGCGAAAAAGCTCGATGAGATGTTTATGCGCAAGAACTTAAGTCCGGGTGGTTGCGCGGATCTTCTTGCGATTACATATTTTATTAAGATGTTACAGAGCGTGTGATATGAGTGTTTCGGATAATTATCTTCAGATTAAAAAACGTGTTGAGGCGGCGTGCGCACGCGTGGGCCGCGATCCGGCAGAGGTTACGATTATTGCGGTCAGCAAGACTAAGCCTGACGAGATGGTTGCGGAACTTGCCGGCATCGGAGTAAGAGATTTCGGGGAAAATAAACCTCAGGAGCTTATGCGTAAGCATGATGGCATAGGCGGTGACCTGCGCTGGCATATGATCGGAAATATCCAGACCAACAAGGTTAAGATGTTCGTTGGCCGCGCGGCGCTTATTCATTCTGTTTCTTCAATGCATATCGCGGAAAGTATCAGCAAAGAATCCGTGAAGCAGGGCGTTATGTCCAAGGTTCTTATTGAGGTTAATATTGCCGATGAAGCAACTAAGCACGGCGCGTCCTTAGTTGAGACGCTGGAGCTTGTGCGCGGAGCAGCGGCGCTTCCGAATATTATCGTATGCGGGCTTATGGCGATAGTTCCGCCGACAGATAATCCGGAAGATTCAAGACCTTATTTCAGGCAGCTTGCCAAGATGCGCGAAACCATTTGCGAGATGAATATCCCGAATGCTCCGATGAGCGAACTATCCATGGGTATGACGGGTGATTTTGAGACGGCAGTCGAAGAGGGCGCGACATATGTGCGCGTCGGAACAGCGATATTCGGAGCGCGTGACTACAATCTGACAACTTAATATTATTAACCATTCGGTTTTGAATTTTTTGCTTGCATTTAATATTCTAAAGTGATAGTATAGCCGTACACGATTTTTACGGAGGCAAGGACATGGATGCTATAGATAAAAAACTGTTACTTCTGTTACAGGAAAATGCACGGTATTCACTTAAGGAATTGTCCGAAAAAGTTTATCTTTCATCACCGGCTGTAGCATCACGTATAGCCAGGCTTGAGAAACTCGGTATCATAAGCGGATATCATGCAGAGATATCTCCGGAGAAGCTGGGCTATCACATTACCGCATATATCAATATTGCGATGTCACCGCAGAAAAAAGCAACATTTAAGAAATACATCATTGCTTTTCCGAATGTGCTTGAATGCAGCATGGTAACGGGTGAGAATACGATGATAGTTAAGGCGATGTTTGCCTCAACTTCCGACCTTGAAGATTTTATCGTTGATGTTCAGAAGTTCGGCAAGACGGAGACATCAATTGTTTTCTCAGAGGTTATCCCGTACCGCGGCATTACAGTCGAAGAAACTCCCATACCCGGCGAAGAATAATACTTCAATTTATATAAATTAGAGCAGATTTAGTGAGTCTGCTCTATTTTGATGCCATATACGCAACGTCGTAAAAAACAAGACGCAATGTATAAATCTGAACCGCCACAGATTATCAAAAAATGCTATAATACGATACGGTTTCTATATAAACTTCGGAGTATGTATGAAAGAATTGTTCCGTAAATTATCCGTAGCGCTTACTGCATTAATATTGCTGGCATATTCAGTTCCCTCATTTGCAACAGAGACTGAAGAAGCAATGCAATCAGAAAATATTGATCGCTTGGCAACAACAGACGATATATGGCGAGTTATTATAATTGCCGCACTGGTTGTGGTTGCAATCGGAATATTTAACATAATTAGAATAAAGTTAGAACATAGAAACGAACAGTGAATGTTACAACTAAAAGTGCAGATAATGAGTCAGGTGACAAAACCACCTGACTTTTTTATTGGATTTTGCATTTCAGCGACAGAAGAGCGAAGTAAATCCAAATCGAAGAATCAGGGCAAATGGATTTACATTTGCTCCGGAAGAGCACTTGAACCGGCTCAAAAAGTAAATCCAAATCGCGGAATCAGGGCAAATGGATTTACCTTTGCTCCGGAAGAGCAGCCAAACCGCCTTAAAAAGTAAATCCAAATCGAAGAAAAGAGGCAAATGGATTTACCTTGCCAAAATGAGAAGGAGGGATTTCCCGTAAACAATGAAAACACCCTAACTTTTATGTAATCACAGCGTCACATTTTTACACGTTTCGTTTGCCCCGCACCCAATTTTGTAACGATTTGTCACATTTGTAGATTTTATTTTTCACATGTGCTAACATCCAATTATCAGCAATAACATATTTGCACTATTTGATAGCAAAAGGTGCAAATATTGCACTTTTATATTGACGCAAAGTGCAAGAAATGCTATTATCAAGGCATGGAAGAAACATTAAAAGAATTAAGAAAAAAAGCAAAACTTACACAACAGGAAGCCGCGCAGCATCTCAATGTTTCATTGAGAAGTTATAAATCATATGAAAATGCCATCGAGCTTCGTGAAACTATTAAGTATCGGTACATGATTTTCGAATTGTCTAAACTGGCACTTGTAGACGAAACGCATGGAGTGATTTCTGTAGATGAAATTAAGGATGCTTGCAGGAGCGTATTTAAAGAATATCCTGTGGAATACTGCTATTTGTTTGGCTCATATGCAAAAGGTATTGCCGGTCCCTCCAGTGATGTTGATCTTCTCGTATCTACGGAGCTTAAGGGCTTAAAATTCTATGGTATGGTTGAACAACTGCGCACGCAGTTACACAAAAATGTTGACGTCTTAGAATTTCAGCAACTCAACAATAATTCGAATCTCACATCGGAGATATTAAAAAACGGAGTAAAGATTTATGGATAATGTTAAAAATGATTCTTACTATATTGCAAAGATAAAAACTGATCTTGCTTTTATCCGACTTCATACTGAATGTGTTAGTTATGAAGCATTTATCGAAAATGAAATATTGCAGGATTCGATGATGTTCCGTCTCGTCCAGATATCAGAAAATTCCAAAAGAATATCGGAGACATTTAAGACTCAACATGGCGAGATACCATGGGCGGATATACTGGGCTTAAGAAACAGAATCGTGCATGAATACGGAAATGCAGATATGCATATCGTATATGATACATTGATAATTGATATCCCCGATTTATTAGAAAAGATGTAAAACATTCACCCGGCTTTTATATTTCGGACTTGCCACACTTCATCTTTCACAGGAAGAGGTGTGGTTTATGCCGTTTGGACTTATTCTGGACATGTGGGAATGCTGCAGGCAGGCGGAAGGACAGGCTACTCCTAAAAGAGAAGTATTTATAGACGATGTTATACCGGACGTTACATATTGCACTTGATTTTTCTGAGAGGGGTGATAGAATGCAAAAAAAGGAGGTAACAAAATGCACCCATTAGTTGAAGAGTACCTTGCTAAATCAAGAATAAAAAATGCGGAAGAGAGCAATAAAGAAAAAGAAAAACGCTTAATTGAACTCGGATTATTTGAAAAGGAATACGCACCGGATAACCAGTGGACGTCAGAGTATCCAGAAGTTGAATACAAGGGTCAAGCACAATTACATTACAGAAAGAAACCTGTAGAAGTGACTGATGAAGAATATGCTCAAATTTTGGATGTGTCGGAACATAAACCCAAGAAAGTTCAAAATAGTGGTCTTTCAACGTTCTTTGAAGTTTTGGGATTCTTATCAATTATTGGTGGAATAATATTAGGATTTGTACTGGAAACTTATTTAGTGTGCTTTATTGTAGGTACAATGGAAGGAGTGTTAAATTTTGCAATTTCTAATATCCTTTTTAATTTAAATGAAATAAAATCCAAGCTTTAAAAGACAAGCCTCTATTTTGTGCCGTTTTGCTATTGCACTTTCCCGGGAAACTCATAAAAGAAAGGAGTTCCATATGGATGCATGGGAAACGCTACAAGCAGCAGTAAAGCAACGGAAAGAAAATCCTGATATAACTATTTCATTATACGGATTTCTTATGGTATTGGATAGATGGCCGGATTCATGTGAGGCAGCACATGCACTACATGCTATTAAAGAGATGAAAAAAGAAAATGATCAAGTAAGGTGGCAATTGTACCACGCTTCCTGAACATTGCAGAGGATTTGGGAATATAAGCAACTATGAATTGAACCGAGGATAAAGTCCGCCTTACGAAGCGGGCTTTTATTTTTGAAAAATAAATGTAATCACAGCGTCACATTTTTGCGCGTTTTGCCTGCCCTACACCCTATTTTTGTAACGATTTGTCACATTTGTAGATTTTATTTTTCACATGTGCTAACATCCTTCTATCTACAACAGCATATCCGGTTAATCTGATTGTCTTTAGTCCACTCGGACCGATTGCACCTTGTAGAAATACAATTTAATACGAAGAAGGAGGACACATATGTGTAACTTGGATTCCAGGTATAGTTTTACCAATGATCTGTGTTTTTCGAAAATCATGGGCGAATGCCCGGAGCTTACAAAGAGCCTTTTGGAGCTGCTTTTAGGTAAGCGTATCAAAAAGCTTAAGAACTTAAATTCTCAGAAAAGTGTAGTTCAAAGACTCGATAGGCGTGGTGTACGCTTTGATGTGTACACCGAAGATGAAGAGAATAAAATCTATAACATTGAAATGCAGGTAAGTAGAGATAGAGATCTTGGAAAAAGAAGCAGATATTATCACAGCATGCTTGCACTGCAGCAACTTGGAAAGAGCGTTGCATATGAAAGACTTCACGAAACCTATGTTATATTCATCTGCAAAAACATTAAAGATGGCAAATATAAGCCCGCTGTATCAACATACAGATACAGAAACGATAAGGACTTTTCAGATTGCCTTGATGATGGTACAATAATCATGATAGTTAATGCAAAAGGCGATGATACCGGATTATCTGAAGAGATGAAAGATTTCCTGAAGTATATCAGAACCGGAGAACTATCCGGTAGTGACGATAACCTGGTACACCAGCTACAAGCTGAAGTTGAATATGCAAGGCATGAACATAAGTGGGAGGAGGACTTTATGATACTGCAAGAAAAACTGGATGATGCAAGAGCCGAAGGCAGACTCGAATCTCTAACTAGCCTCGTAAAAGACAATCTCATCACGATTGAAGAGGCAGCAAAACGCGCCGCCCTCCCGGTAGAAGAATTCCGAAAACTATTAGAAAAGTAATCTTCATTGCGTTTAAAAAGCCATCGCTTTATCGTGCGGTGGCTTTTCCTTTATTTCTTCAAATATTCCTTTTTAATAAACTGCAGCGTTGTATCCTCGCCTTTTTCAAAACACATATTAAGGAGCATCTCAAGGTCTGCTTTTGTATCAGGATGAATCAGCATGTGATCCTTGGCTCCGTTGTAGTATTCAAGCGGCATGGTCGGCTGATACTCATCACGATGGTAGGTGCGGCAGGCTGCTACGCGGTCGCAGAACATTTCTGCGATGTATTTTTTGGGCATCGGAACAGGCCCGACGGTGCCGCGCGGAGAGCCGACGATATAATCGGTCCAGTGCTCATAGTGGTGCTTGTTGCGACCCTTGTGGTGCAGCCAGGCAGAAGAGTACCCGATGTCACGTCGCTCGGCATCATTCGGCGAACGAGTGCCGAGATAATATTTCGCACCGACAAAAAACTCCGACGGCGAATACTTGGACAAATCGTGCATGAGCCCTTGTTTATACATACCGGCCTTAAAACAGTACTTCATAACAAGATGCCGGTGATGAGTGATAGTCTTAAAATGCTTTATACCATTTGAGAAAGACATTATTTTGTACTCCCGAAGCCACCGTTTCTTACTGTAGAAACTTCATCATCTTCAGTGATGCCGAAAGGCAGGAAAATTGCCTGGGCAAATCTGTCGCCGGCGTGAAGCACCAGTGTTTTACCTAAGTTACTGTCATTAGTCATAGGGCACATGATGTGGCCTTCGTTATCAGAATAGTAATAATCGGAATCAATAATCCCTACGGTGTTATCAAGCTGCGTGCGGTATTTTCTGCCGAGGCCGCTGCGCGGGCAGATCATAAGCATCCATCCTTCCTCGATGCGAACCCTAAGGCCTGTGTATATCACAACACTTTTGCCGGGCGCAAGCGTAATATCATAAGGAATAACCAAATCGTAGCCGGCGGATCCTGTAGTTGCACGGGTGGGAAGAGTGACTGCGTCATATGCAGAAGCCTCGCATCCGCTGTCTGCAAGAAAACGCTCGCGACTGACTTTTTCAAATTTACCGATTTTATTCATAAACAACCTCAAAAAATCATAGAAATATACCAATATATTACCATATTTGCCCCGGAAAAATAAAGCAGAAAATTTCACAAAACAAAACCGCCAAAATCATTGACAACCACAATATATAGTGGTAGACTACGTAGGCAATACACAACTAATAGTTGTTTTTTCAAGGAGAAAGCCATGATAGAAGTAAGTAAAAGAGACGGCCAAGTAGTAAATTTTGACTTAACAAAGATCGAAGCGGCCATATCTAAGGCATTTGATGCCACCCAGAAGAGCTACGATGAGACCATCCTTCAGCTTCTGGCACTGCGCGTAACCGCGGATTTCCAGGGCAAGGTAAAGGACGGCAAGATCACCGTAGAAGATATCCAGGATAGCGTAGAGCACGTACTGGAGCAGGCCGGCTACACAGACGTAGCTAAGGCATACATCCTCTACCGCAAGCAGCGTGAGAAGATGCGTAATATGAATTCTACCATCCTTAATTACAAGGACGTAGTAAACAGCTACGTAAAGGTAGAAGACTGGCGCGTAAAAGAAAATTCAACCGTAACCTATTCCGTAGGCGGACTTATCCTGTCCAACTCAGGCGCCATCACAGCCAACTACTGGCTCTCAGAGATATATGATGAAGAAATCGCAAATGCACACCGCAATGCCGACCTTCATCTCCACGACCTGTCCATGCTGACCGGCTACTGCGCAGGATGGTCACTGCGCCAGCTCATTCAGGACGGTCTCGGCGGAATCTCCGGCAAGATTACATCAGCACCTGCCAAGCATCTCGGCACCCTCTGCAATCAGATGGTTAACTTCCTGGGCATTATGCAGAACGAGTGGGCAGGAGCACAGGCATTCTCCTCATTTGATACATATCTTGCACCTTTTGTAAAAACCGACAATCTCACATACGAGGAAGTAAAGAAGTGCATCGAGTCCTTCGTATACGGCGTAAATACACCTTCACGTTGGGGTACTCAGGCACCTTTCTCAAACATCACTCTTGACTGGACAGTACCGGCTGACCTTGCAGAGCAGAACTGCATAGTAGGCGGAAAAGAACTTGACTTCAAGTACAAGGACTGCCAGAAGGAGATGGATCTTGTAAATAAAGCATTCCTCGAAGTTATGATTGAAGGCGATGCAAACGGACGCGGATTCCAGTATCCTATCCCCACATATTCAATCACAAGCAACTTCGATTGGAGCGACACCGAGAACAACCGTCTCCTCTTCGAGATGACCGCAAAATACGGCACACCTTATTTCTCAAACTACATCAACTCAGATATGGAGCCCAGCGATGTTCGTTCAATGTGCTGCCGTCTGCGTCTTGACCTTCGTGAGCTTCGACGCAAGTCCGGCGGATTCTTCGGCTCAGGCGAATCAACAGGATCTATCGGCGTAGTAACCATCAATATGCCTCGTATTGCATATCTGTCCAAGACTCCTGAAGAGTTCTATCAGAGACTTGACCACATGATGGATATCGCAGCACGCTCACTCAAGATTAAGCGCGGCGTTATCACGAAGCTCCTTGATGAAGGCCTGTATCCTTACACCAAGCATTATCTCGGAACATTTGAGAACCACTTCTCAACCATCGGCCTTGTAGGCATGAACGAAGTAGGTCTTAACGCATGCTGGCTCGGCAAAGACATGACAGATGAGAAGACTCAGGAGTTCACAAAAGACGTACTTAACCATATGCGTGAGCGCCTCTCCGATTATCAGGAGAAATACGGCGACCTCTACAACCTTGAGGCAACTCCCGCAGAGTCAACATCTTACCGTCTTGCTAAGCACGATAAAGAGCATTATCCGGATATCAAGACCGCAAATGAAGGCGCAACCCCTTATTACACAAACAGCTCACATCTGCCTGTTGGTTACACATCTGATATCTTTGATGCACTCGATATTCAGGACGAGCTCCAGACGCTTTACACCTCAGGAACCGTATTTCACGCATTCCTCGGCGAAAAGCTTCCGAGCTGGGAGTCAGCAGCTAAGCTCGTGCGCACGATCGCAGAGAACTACAAGCTTCCTTACTACACCATGTCCCCTACTTACTCAGTATGTAAGGACCATGGTTATCTGACAGGAGAGCAGTTCACCTGTCCTCAGTGCGGAAAGCCCGCAGAGGTTTACAGCCGCATTACCGGTTATTACCGTCCCGTACAGAACTGGAATGCCGGCAAGACTCAGGAATACGCCGACCGTCGTGAATACATAATCGAGTCCAGCACCTTAAAAAGAAGCGGCAGACCCGCGCCGGAATGCACGGTAAATACTCAGGGGGCAAATGTAACCGTAGACGATAAAAAGGTAGAAGCAATGCATGAGATGGCTGACGCAGTTCCTACCATTTACACCAAAGAGCATTGCCCTAAGTGCAAGGGCGCTGAGCAGCGCTTCAAGCTCGCCGGAATTGATTTCTTGGAAGTAAACTGCACACAGAATATCGACCTTGCAAAAGAGCTTCAGATAACTCAGACCCCTACAATCATCGATCCCGACGGAACGAGATTCACAGGTGACAATGCTGCAGTCGATTGGATGAAGGCACACGGGAGATAAATATGTACGATATTATAATCGTAGGCGGAGGTCCGGCCGGATTAACGGCCGGCCTCTATGGCCTTAGAAGCGGAAAAAAAGTTCTTATACTAGAGAAAAGCGTTTTCGGCGGACAGATTACCAATTCTCCGAAGGTAGAGAATATCCCTGGATTTGCCAGCGTAAGCGGCGATGAATTTGCTACGCTGTATCTTGATCAGGTAATAGCTCAGGGCGGAGATGTTCAGTTCGAAGAGGTCACGAAAGTTGAGCAGCAAGAGGGCAGGTTCCTCGTTCACACTGCTTCTGATACTACGGTTGAAGGTCTCAGTGTTGTGCTCGCAACAGGTACCAAGCACCGTACTTTCGGATTCGAAGGAGAAGAAGAGCTGATAGGTAATGGCGTACATTTCTGCGCGGTATGTGACGGAGATTTTTACGCAGGTAAGCGCGTGGTGATGATCGGCGGCGGCAATTCTGCTTTCGTCGAGGCTAATCTGTTAGTGGATATTGCAGGGCATCTCACCATCCTGCAGGACCTTCCGTATTTTACTGCTGATGAAAAGCTGCGTCAGCAGGTCCTTTCCCATGAAAACATCGAGACTCACGTAGGCACAAAGGTTCTCGGCTATGAGACTGAAGACGGTAAGCTCACCGGAGTGCGCTATCTTGAAGACGGCATAGAGCATGTGGAAAAATGCGACGGAGTATTTCTTGCGATAGGACTTATTCCGGATAACGGCGCATTTGCAGATCTTGCCGAGCTTGACAAAGCCGGATACTTTATCGCGGGCGAAGACGCACTAAGCCGTACCCCCGGAGTATTTGTGGCAGGAGATTGCCGCACCAAGACGCTGCGCCAGGTAGCAACTGCCTGCGCCGACGGAGCCATAGCCGCAATCGCAGCCTGCAATTATTTGCGCTGAAAAAAATAAAAATCAACCAAGGCCCTGTGAAAATTTTTTACACAGGGCCTTTTTCTCTATTTTTTTGTTTGCAGATGTGATACAATATTCTTGTATTTATGCGGGGCAGATTATGAAGACAGCAAAGTGGTTAACAATAGCATTATCAACGGGAATTATATTTGCGGCGACGGTTACATACGCTGCTAAATATGCGCCTGTCGTTTTTACAGAGCCTGAAGAAGAAAAACAAGTTCAGGTTATTTATGACGGTGTAACAATCGACGGAGTAGAAGTCGGCGGTATGACCCTTGACAAGGCTGAAAATGCGGTACGCGTTGCAGATTCCGCAATGCTTTCACGCAGTGTAGCATTTACCCTTAAAGAAAAAACAGTCTCTACAACATGGCGCTCATTCGGAATAAAATTCGATGAAACCGGAGTATTTGAAAAGGCCATGGCCATAGGAAAATCCGACGGAAGTATGGTAGGCCGCTTCAAAGCTCTTGCAGACATAAAAGCAGAAGGTACTGCTCTTGAAACCGTCATATCCGGCGATGCTGATACTATACATAAATTCCTTTCAACAAGTCTTTCGGGATTGGACGGAAGCCCCATTGATGCGCAACTCGTACATGAGGATAACACATTTACGATAATTCCTTCTGTAGACGGAATTGCAGTAGATGCGGACAAAACCTCCGAGACTGTAATGGCGCTGATAAATGAGCGCAAGTTTGATACCAAGACAATTCAGGCAGATGGCATGAATACCAGAGCCCATATTACCGAAGAGGATCTTGCGTATATTACGGATGTGCTCGGATACTGCAGGACGGATGTAACCGGAACAGATGATCGCGCAACCAATGTTAAAGTCGGAGCTGCTAATATTAACGGTACTGTGCTACTGCCCGGAGAATCCGCATCAGTAAATGAATTACTGAAGCCGCGTCTTCCGGAGAACGGTTATAAGCTTGCTCCGCAGTACAAAGACGGCGCGCAGGAAGATGTATACGGCGGCGGCATATGTCAGGTATCCTCAACGCTATACAATGCGCTGCTTGAAGCGGAGATTCAGATAGATGAAAGAAATCCTCACTCTATGAAAATATCTTATCTTGATCCCTCCCGCGATGCAGCTATATCCGCCGGATTTAAGGATTTGAAATTCACCAACAATTTGGATTATCCGATATATATTGAGGGATCTTCCGTAAACCGCGTATGTAAATTCACCGTATACGGCAAAGAAACACGTCCTGAGAATCGTAAGGTTGTATATGAAAGTGTTGTAACATATATGGAACAGCACCCTGATATCATAGTGGAAGTACCTACGGAATATGTGACCTATAGTGAATTTGTAGGCGACTCACGCCATCCTGAGACAAAATCGTATCTGCTTAAGATCGTGTATATAGACGGAGTTGAAGTAGAGAGAACGAAACTTCATTCAGACTATTATATGGGTTCCGTAAAGACCAATTATGTAGGCACGATGCCGCTTCCGGAAGAACCACAAGGAGACTTCCCGTTTGACTGGGGATTTTAAGCAAGAGGACCGTAATGAAATCCGATAATTTCTGGCACAATGCATGGCAACTTCTATATCCTATCGGCGCTCACTTTCTGATAACACTTGTGGTATCCTTTATTGCGATGTTTATTTGCTCCGCGATAGCATTTTCCGGTATTTCGGCCGATCAGCTTCAAGGGCTCGACTTTAAAGGCATGACGGATGTAATCACCGAGGTCGCCATGGAAGAGTATCTTGCACAGTCCATTTGGATATCTATGGCTGCATCCATTATCTCAATCCCCATTATGATTTTGTTTATGAAAAAAGATGTGCGTGATGAATATCGCGCGCATTGTCATATAACATATGATACGGTTCCTGTGTGGATTTTTGTCGCGGCCTTTGTTCTCGGAATTACTGCCGGTGCAACGGGCAATGTTATCATCAGTTTGTCCGGACTTGCGGAAACTTTTGTCGATGAAATCGAACAGGTCGGAGAGCAGATATATCAGGAAAGTGTATTGGTGCAGATAATAGCTGTAGGGCTTTTAGCCCCGGCAGCGGAAGAACTGGTATTTCGCGGACTTCTTTATCATCGCATGAGATATCAGATATCATTTATTCCCTCAATGATTATGTCGGCATTGATATTTGCTATGTATCATGGAAATATTGCTCAGGGAGTATATGCGTTTTTGCTGGGATGCGTTCTCGCACTGGTATACGAAAAAACGCAGAACATCCTGGCTCCGATACTTTTGCACTGCGGAGCAAATCTGTTTTCTATTGTTGCAACAGAAACAAACGGTTTTTTCGGAATACTCGAAGACACTTTCGCGATGTGGTTATACATCGTGGTCATGGCAGTTGCGACATTGTTTTTATTGGATTTTATTTACAGAAAAGGAGCGGCGAAGGTGCTTATTCCAGCAGAAGAGCCGCAGCAGGAATAACCCTGAACTCAAGATCAGAGAATTTCCCCAGAACTTCACCATCTACATGAACTGCAAGAGGCG
>JAZRXC010000039.1:0-16247 GCA_045600025.1 Lachnospiraceae bacterium | reverse complement strand
TCCTCTTTGTTATCTATGAGCAAATGCAGCTCATCCAGCTGCTTTGCATCTACCTCATCAGGTGCATTTGTCATCAGACATACTGCATCTTTATTCTTAGGGAATGCAATAACCTCTCTGATTGTATCAGCACCGCACATAAGCATTGCAAGGCGGTCAAGGCCGTATGCAAGTCCTCCATGAGGCGGAACACCATATTTGAAAGCATCCAGCAGGAATCCGAAGCGTGCGTGTGCGGACTCTTTTGTAAATCCGAGAACCTCAAACATCTTCTCCTGCAGGTCGCTCATATGAATACGAATTGAGCCGCCGCCGATTTCATTACCATTCAGCGTGATATCATAAGCTCTTGCGCGTACCTTGCCGGGATCGGTATCAAGCAGCGGAATATCCTCTTCCATGGGCATTGTGAAGGGATGATGCATAGCCATATAACGGCCTTCTTCCTCTGACCACTCAAGCAGCGGGAATTCCGTAATCCATACAAATTTGAAATCGTCCTTGCGGGTAAGCTTAAGTTCATCAGCCATATGGAGTCTTAATGCACCAAGCACGTTGAATACTATATTATCCTTATCAGCTGCAAATAAAAGCAGATCGCCGGGCTTACCGTCAAGAGCATTAATAAGGGCCTCAAGCTCTTCAGGCTGCATAAACTTAGCAAAGCTGCACTTGTGTGAACCGTCTTCTGCAGCATTTACGCCAATGTATGCAAGGCCTTTCGCTCCCATACCCTTAGCCATATCAACAAGAGCGTCAATTTTTTTACGAGGCATATTGCCCTGTCCTGTTACGTTAATTCCGCGTACGCTTCCGCCGTCTGCTACAGCACCGGCAAATACTCCGAAGCCACAATCTTTAACAAGCTCGGATACATTGTGAAGCTCAATACCGAAACGAATATCAGGTTTATCTGAACCGAAGCGTTCCATGGCTTCTTTATAAGGCATGCGCTGAATCGGAAGCGGAATATCGATATCGAGTATTTCTTTGAACAGGTAAGCGAGCAGACGCTCATTTACATCCATTACTGTTTCTTCGTCAACAAATGAGAACTCCATATCCATCTGCGTAAAGTCAGGCTGACGGTCAGCACGAAGGTCCTCATCGCGGAAGCATCTTGCTATCTGGAAATAGCGATCGTAGCCCGCGCACATGAGCAGCTGCTTGAACAGCTGAGGTGACTGTGGCAGCGCGTAAAATGATCCGGGATGGACACGGCTCGGTACCAGGTAGTCACGAGCGCCCTCAGGCGTACTCTTTGTAAGCATAGGAGTCTCAACTTCAATGAAGCCTTCCTTATCCATGAAAAATCTGGAAAGATTTGCTATCTTGCTACGGGTAATAAGGTTCTTTTGCATATCCGGTCTGCGAAGATCCAGGTAGCGGTATTGAAGTCTTAATTCTTCTCTTGTATTGATTCCTGCCTCAATAGGGAAAGGCGGGGTTTCTGCTTCTGACAGAATGCGGAGTGATTTTACACGAATCTCTATATCTCCGGTCTTAAGTGTTTCATTTACATCTGAGCGTTTTTCTACTACGCCCTGTGCAGCAATAACATATTCGCTTCTGAGTGAATATGCTTTGTCGAAATCTTCTGCAGACATATCATTTGCATCAAATATAAGCTGAAGCAGTCCACTGCGGTCTCGCAGGTCTACGAAGATAATAGCGCCGAGATTTCTGCGTCTCTGCACCCAGCCCATTACCGTTACTTCGCTGCCGAGCAGTTCATTTGATACTTCTGTACATCTGTGGGATCTTTTCAGTCCCTTCATTGATTCAGACATTTCTAACTTCCTCCTGATTTCCGCTTAATTTAGCGGATTTATGTAAAATTCCACAAACTCTGCAATGCCTTCTGATGAAAGCTGTTCTTTCTGGAATTTTTTGTTCTTAGCCATTACATTTACCGAAACTTCGTAGCCTTCGCTTCGTTTATCGGCTGCCTGCTTCATAATCTCTCCTACGCGGTCGCCCGGCATGCCTTTTTCTATCAGATAAGCAATGCGCTTCTTGCTTCCGGGAATCTTGTAACCTTGATCCAGCAATATGGTGATGATGCGTTCAAAACCGATTGAGAAGCCGCAGGCAGGCACGCTCTGTCCGAGGAACTTTTCTACCATCCCATCATAGCGTCCGCCACCTCCGCATGAAGATGCAAGTCCGTCTATCACTATCTCAAATATAGGTCCCGTATAATATGACATCCCTCTTACTAGTGTCGGGTCAAATTGCAGCTTGAATTCAGCTTCTGCTGCGCTCTGAACGCTTGCTATGATGCCCTTTAGGTCTTCTATTACTCCCTCGGGAATAAATCCTTCAAGTTCGGAGATTAAATAATCCAGCGGATTTTCTGCCGTCTCAAGAGATACAAAAAGAGCCGTGTATTTGCCTGATACCGTTTCATCATATCCGAGTTCGGAAAGTTCAGTTGCGACGCCTTCCATACCTATCTTGTCAAACTTATCGAGAATGATAAATGCCTTATCGTAATCCTCTTCTTTTATGCCGGCATACGCAGCCATCGCACGAAGCAGGCGGCGGTCGTTGATTTTAACGGTAAATCCTTTAAAGCCTACGCGGCCTAATAGCGTGCTTGTTGCGAGAATCAGTTCCGTCTCTGCAAGTGTCGTGGGCTCACCGAGTATGTCAATATCACACTGATAAAACTCACGAAAACGGCCCTTCTGAGGTCTGTCAGCGCGAAATACCGGACCTATCTGCAGTGCCTTGAAAGGACGCGGCAGATCATTGGCATTATTGGCATAGTATCTTACGAGCGGAACGGTAAGATCATAGCGAAGGCCTGAATCTGCGAGATCATCCTCACAGGTAGCCTCTTCTATACGAAGCTTCTCTCCGCGCTTCATTACTTTGAAAATAAGCTTTTCATTATCTCCACCCTGTTTGCTAAGCAAATTCGGTAATGACTCCACTACGGGAGTCTCAATCGGAGTAAAGCCAAAGCTTCTGTAAGTATCCTTAATAAGGCCTATAAGATAGTCCCTAATCTCCATCTCCGCAGGGAGAATATCCTTCATTCCGTTAACCGGTTTTTTAATTAACGCCATACAAAACCTCACAAGTCGCTACTACGCCTTATACTATCAGTGTATTATACTTCTAATCGCAGCAAATAACAATATTTGCAACAAAAAAGACGCAGCCGAAGCTGCGTCTTAAAATCATTTAAATTAGTCCCACTCGTAGTCCTTTATCTGACGAACTACATCAATGATTGAACCATCGCGGGCCTCGATAATACCTACAACGCGGTCGCCGAACTTAATCGGTTCAGGCTCTCCTGTCATCTTGTAAGCGATATCACGCAGCTGTTCAATAGTCTTAACCGGAAGCTTAGCCTTCTTAGCGCACTTCAAAAGGTCAGGGCGCTTAGGGTTAACAGCTACGCCGTAATCAGTAATAACTACGTCAACAGTCTCACCGGGTGTGGTAACGGTAGTAACATCCGTGCAGATGGCAGGGGTACGTCCCTGAAGCAGAGGAGCTATTACGATGGTACATTTAGCGCCTGCAGCTGTATCGGGATGTCCGCCCTGAGCACCGGTAATCATACCGTTTGAATCAACAACTACGTTACAGTTGAACTTGGTATCAACCTCGAGAGATGCAAGGATAACGAAGTCAAGCTTGTTGACATAAGCGCCCTTGTTCATCGGGTTAGCATACTCTGAACCGGTTATCTCAATATGGTTCGGATTGTTTGTAATTGACTGGATAGCCTTAAGATCGAAGTCCTGAGTATCTACAAGCTTATCGATAAGACCCTGCTCAAGCAGCTCGCACATAGGTCCTGCGATTCCGCCAAGTCCGAGTCCCATCTTAATTCCGCGCTCTTTCATAATCTTTCCAAGTGAAATGGTGGAAGCAATAGAAGCTCCGCCTACACCTGTCTGATATGAGAAGCCATCCTTGAAATAAGGAGTATTGATAACGAACTGAGTGCAGTACTCTGCCATCATAATCTTACGAACATCAGTAGTAGGCTTAGCAGCACCTGTCGCAATCTTTGCGGGGTTACCGATTTCATCAACTACTACAACGTAGTCAACGTTAACCTGGCTGATTGAAGCGGGAATGTTGGGATAAGGAACAAGTGTATCCGTGATAGCTACAACCTTATCTGCATACTGAGCATCAACATATGCGTATGACAGAACGCCGCAATCACTCTTGCCGCCTACAGCGCGCATGTTGCCGTAGTCATCACAGGTAGGAGCACCGATGAAAGCGATATCAATATGAACGTCACCGCTCTCAATAGCACGAACACGGCCGCCATGGCTGCGCATGATTGCGTAGCCTTTAAGCTTACCGGTAGAAATAGCTTCACCAATCTTGCCACGTACGCCTGAAGACTGAATGCCGGTAATAGTGCCGTCTTCAATCATGGGAACGATCGGATCGTGAGCCTTGCCGAGTGATGAAGCACAGATGGTAAGGTTCTTGATGCCCATCTTATGAATCTCAGCCATAACCATATTTACGATGTAGTCACCTTCACGGAAATGATGATGGAATGATATTGTCATGCCGTCCTTAATTCCGCACTTTATGAGTACCTCGCGAATATTCTTAACCATCTTGCTCTCAGTGGGGTCCATCCAAGAACGAACCTTGGGAGCAGCTTTCTTGTATTCCTGACCGTTCTTTGCATAGGTACCTTTAAATACCTTCATTCCGGTATCTTTGAGGACCTGTGCCGGTATTTCTCTTCCAACTGCATTCTTCATATTATAAGTCCCCCTCATATACTCCGGCTGCCTTGGCCAGTTCAATAATTCTCTTAGCTCCGGGATAGAAAGCGATATCAATCATTTTACCATCAACGGTAAATACGCCGATACCCTTAGCTTTCTTATCGTCTACTTCCTTAACGATCTTCTCTGCCTGAATAATTTGCTTCTCGGTAGGAGTAAATACTTCATGGCATACGGCAATCTGGCGAGGGTTAACGATAGACTTGCCATCAAATCCCATAGCCTTAATCATCTCGGTCTCACGACGGAAGCCTTCCATATCGTCAAGGTTGGTAAATACTGTATCGAAGCACTGCTTGCCTGCGCAACGTGCTGCATTAATCATCTGTCCGCGAGCCCACTGGAACTCAACACCGGTACCGGTAATTGAAGTCTGAAGGTCTTTGGTGTAGTCGCCGCCTGAGAGTGCAACACCAAAGAGCAGAGGTGAAGCCTGGCAGATCTCAAGTGCGTTGAGAACGCCCTTTGTAGATTCAAGTGCTGCCATTAGAAGGATGGAGCCGTGCTTAACGCCGAACTCTTCTTCAGCTTTCTTCATCTCTTCTTCTACTGCAAGAACATCTGCTGCAGATTCGGTCTTTGAAATACGGATAGAATCGCAACGGCCGGCTACGCACACGCGTACGTCTTCCTTCCAATGTGCGGTCTCAAGTCCGTTAATTCTGACTACGCGCTCAACTCCGCGATAATCAATTTCCTTGAGTGCATGATACAGCGAGTATCTTGCAGCGTCCTTCTGGTTCTCTGCAACTGCATCTTCAAGGTCAAGCATAATTGAGTCAGGCTTGTAAATATAAGGATCCTTAATAAGTCCGGGTTTCTGAGCATTCAGAAACATCATAGATCTTCTTAATCTGGTTAAATTCTTATTAATCATCTGATGGCACCTCCCCAAGGTAATTTCTTACCGGATGTAATGTCATCCTCTGTGTAGCCTGACGCACGGAATACTGCGCCTTCTACGCGGGCCTTAAGTGTGCAGTTAAGTGCACCTTTGTCGATGACGGTAACTTTTGCCTTTTTTACATCAAGGCGTTCAAGCGTCTCGAGTACAGTGGCACGAATCTGCTTGCCGAACTGATTGATAACGCTGCTCTCAATGGTAAGCTCTATGCCCTTTTTGCCGGGCGCAACAGTTACCTGAGCATCGCTGGACTCAAGAGTTCCGGCCATAGCCGTTTCTTTTATCTCCATCTTGCTCCTCCTAATATTATTATTGCTTTTGCAATTGTTTATGGATACTTTGTTTATTATAGCATCTTGAAAATAAAATGCAATTTTATATAAATGATTTCTATTAAAATATGCACTAATATTTATACGTAAGCTGCATATTTATGGCCGCCGGCATCCCGGCGGCCATTATTTTTACTCGAGATTCTTCTCCAAGATAAGTATGTTCTTATCGTTCTCGTATCTGTATGTCATGTTGTCCATCATATTCTTAACCATATAGATACCGAGTCCGCCCACACCACGTTCTTCTGCAGAAAGCGTTATGTCAGGGTCATCCTTTACAAGCGGGTTATAAGGAACACCTTCATCCTCAAACTTCAGACTCATACGTTTAGGATTTTCTTTAATTACTATCTGAACATCTATCGGTCCGGGTCCCTTCTTATAACCGTAGTTAACGATATTGCTGAAGATTTCATCTATAGCTACGTTGACCTGCATAATTGCCTTCATAGGCGCATCTGCTGCTTCAAGCTGTGACTCAACGAATTCGGTAACTCTCGTTATATCTGCTATCTGTGCTTCCTCTACATGAATTGAAGGTGCTGCAGGTGTTCCGATATACTTAACCGAAACCATAGTAATATCATCAAACTGAGGAGCTTCACCTACAAAGCCGTCTACATCTGCCTTCAGGAACTTACACATCTGCTGTACATTGTCAAACTCACGAGAGTTGATGGCATTAATTAGTCTATCCTCGCCATAAAGCTCTGTATGTGCATCTGTTGCTTCTGTTACACCATCAGTGTAAAGGAATACGGTATCGCCGGGATCAAGCTGATATTCCTGAATCTTGTATCTTACTCCATCCATACCTGCAAGTACAAATCCTGCACGTGAACGTAAGTATTCAAAGCCACCATCACCATGGCGGATAAGCGGCGGGTTATGTCCTGCATTTGCATATTGAAGAAGTCCGGTAGTAAGATTCAGACTTCCCTGCCATGCGGTAACGAACATGCCTGCATCATTTCCTTCGCACAGAGCGGAATTGCCCTTAGTAAATACTTCATCCAGTTTCATACCTGCTTCAGTAAGTGACTTAAGTTCAGTTTTAGCTCTCATCATGAACATTGCGGCAGGAATTCCTTTACCGGATACATCCGCAACCAAGAAGTTGAGCGTATCGTTATTAGTCAGGTAGAAGTCATAGAAGTCGCCGCCTACTTCCTTGGCGGGATTCATGCTGGCAAATATATCAAAATCTTTACGCTGCGGGAATGCAGGGAAGTTGCTCGGAAGAGCTGACGCCTGTATACTCTTTGCGAATTCCAGTTCCTTATCAATACGTGCAGCTGCTTCAGCAATGTATCCTTTCAGCTTATCAACTGTAGAATTGATATCATCCGACAGTGAGGCAAATTCTTCATTAGATCTTACATTTACCACCTCGTCCAGATCACCGCCTGTAATCTTGCCAAGCGAATTGTTTACTTTCTTAATCTGGTTTACTACTACCTTCTGAATCAATATGTATACAAGACCGAACAGAAGTGCAAATACCAGAATCTCCATATATGAGTTTACATATATTGAAATATTTCTCATACGGAATGCTTCTGTCTCAGGGAAAACAGAAACTATATAGTAACCTTCTGTCGGTTTTGATACGCAGTAGCAATTCTCATCATAATAATTGATTGTGAAGCGCTCGCCTTCGGGAATATTTTTAATATCCCCCACCTGGTCTTTAAACAGTGTCTTCTTTATTCCGGAAGGGCCGGTAACAACCTCCGAATTATTGTTTAATATTGCAATAAATCCTGTTTCGCCTACATGGCGGTTTTTAGCTATGCTGGCTATTTCACTGTCGATATCTTTTTGGAATCCTTCGGCATTATATCCAATCTGAATAAAGCCATCGTCAATTGCGACACCTGCGTATTTCATATATACGCCTTCATCATATGATATAGGTCCGTATTCCTGAACATACTCTTTTGATCCCCAAAGCAGTCTCATGAATGCTGAGGACTGGCTTCCTGAAGCCATATCATATCCAAAGTATTCTTTGTTCGTTGTATTAAAAATAATTCCCTTTGAATTGACAACGCTGATTTCTGATAGGCCGTATTTATCGGCTATTTTCTGCAACGGTGTATCATTTATTTCTGATGCAACAAGATTTGCTTTCATAATCATGTTTTTATCAGATGCATCCTTCAGATCAGCAGATACTTCTTCCACTGCCATCTTAAGTGTAGAATCAGTGGAGCCTTCCGCCAGGCGGTTCTGCATTTCAAGTACAAATGCCGAAGTCGCTACAAAGGCCAGAAGTACCGTGATAAACAGCCACCGCTGTATTGTCTGCGATATACGTGTATTACTGCGTTTAAATAATTTCTTTTCTTTTGTTACAAAAGAAATTGCTATGGATGCAAGCATTACAGCAAGTCCATTTGCAATAAGCATCGGTGCTGTACAAGACTTAACTACAGACATAGCCTTGTCAACTTCATCAAGATTTGTAATGAATACCATCGTAAGATGGAATACTTCCATAACTACGCCGACAGCAAGTGAAAGCATCCAACCTGGTTTCTTATTCTCGAACATGAACTTGCGTAGTGCCGCACTGTATAGGCCTGCCAAAGCAGTTGATACGCTGCATGCAACCTGCGTAAATGTTCCGATGCCCCAGTATACCGCAAACCAGCGTTCAATACCTCCGATAAGACCGGCGATAATGCCTGCGGGACCTCCGAACATTAAGCCACCGATAAGTACTGCAGCATCGCGGCAGTTTACCTGTGCGCCATTCATGGGAATGCCCCACTCCGTACCGATTATTGCAATACATCCGAATATGACTCCGTAGAATATCTGACGGATCATATAGGGTATTTTTCCGAACGCGGTATATGTTTCAAGAATATATAGTAACACTGCCATTACTACAGGAATCAGCGATACTATAGTCAATGATAAAATAGGATTATCTGCCATTTGCCCTCTCCCGATTGTATACTATAGTTATTTTACTACCGACATTGACGATTTACAACTTTTTTCAGTTATTTAATATAAACAAAACGATACCTCTTACTGCACCAATGTGTTATAATCTCATAGAGGTTTAATTATGAAGAAAATTCTTTTTACTGCAGCAGAATGTGTTCCATTTGTTAAGACGGGCGGATTGTCGGATGTTATCGGTTCTCTGCCGAAATATTTTGACAAGAAAAAATATGACGTCCGCGTCATTCTTCCGAAGTATCTATGTATTTCCGAAAAGTATCGTGATGAGATGGAGTCTGTCGGCTCTTTCTTCACTTACTACAACGGTCGTGACAGATATGTCGGAATCATGCGTCTCGTCCTTGATGGGGTTACATTCTATTTCATTGACAACGAAGAGTATTTCGGCGGCAATTTCCCTTACGGTGATTTGCTTTGGGATCTTGAGAAGTTCGGCTTTTTCTCTTATGCTGTTCTGGCTGCTCTGCCCAGCATTGATTTTTGTCCGGACATCATACACTGCAACGACTGGCACACGGGGCTTCTTCCCGTATATTTAAAAACGACTTATGCCGCTGATATTTTTTATCAAAATATCAAAGCTATCATGACTATACATAATCTCCGATTCCAGGGCACATGGGATATTGAAACCGTAAAGAAAATTACCGGGCTGCCCGACTATCTTTTTACCGGAGACAAACTCGAATTTTTCAAGGACGCCAATTATTTAAAAGGCGGTCTTGTCTATGCCGATTATATCACTACCGTCAGCAGCAGCTATGCTGAAGAGATTAAAACTCCTTTCTACGGTGAAAAGCTCGACGGATTGCTCTGGGCACGCCGTGACAGCTCCTGCGGTATAGTCAACGGTATTGACGTGCAGGATTTTAATCCCGAAACCGACTCTGCGCTGACCTGCAATTATAATTCCGAGACATTTAAGGAAAATAAGAAAAAAAATAAACTTGCGCTTCAAAAGGAACTCGGTCTGCGCCAGGATTCTAAGGCGCTTCTCATCGGTATCGTTTCCCGTATGACCGATCAGAAGGGATTTGATCTTGTGCAGCGTGTATTTGAAGAAATGCTCGGTGACTATGTTCAATTTGCTATCCTGGGCACAGGCGAGGCACGTTATGAAGATATGTTCAAGCACTATGCTTCAAAGCACCCCAATCAAGTCAGTGCAAATATCTTCTATTCCGAAGCTCTCTCCCGTCGAATTTACGCAGGTAGCGATGCTTTTCTTATGCCGTCTTTATTTGAGCCTTGCGGCTTAAGTCAGTTGATTGCACTCAGATACGGTTCCGTACCGATTGTCCGTGAGACGGGTGGCCTGCGCGATACGGTAATTCCTTATAATGAATATAAAAATGAGGGCACCGGTTTCTCATTTGCCAATTACAATGCCCATGAAATGATGGCTACCGTCAGATATGCAGAGCGCATATTCTACGATCACAAGCGCCGCTGGAATGAGCTTGTAAGGCGCGGCATGGAGCAGGATTTCTCCTGGACCGCTTCAGCAAAAAAGTATCAGGATTTATATGACAGGCTTTTGAATTCTTAAACAATATGAAAGGACTTTTCATGGACCGCTGTATTAATATATTAAAACATTTTGCAGCCGTAATAATATTGTTGCTGGCCGCCGGGTTGATGTGCGGTTGCTCTGCTTCGCAGGTAACAGATGAACCTCAGACTCTGGAAGAGCTTCATGGCAAGCGTCTTGGGATATTGACAGGTGGTATAGATGACAGAATTTATCACGAGCGTTTTTCAGATTGTACGGCGTCATATTATAACTCTCTTCCGGATCTCATAGCTTCATTAAAAAGCAATAAAACAGATGCATTTTTCTCAAATGAGTCTCAAGTTGCTACGATTATATCTGAGAATTCTGAACTCTCATATATCCCCGAATCAGCATATGATCAGGAATTATGTGCCATATTTGCAAAAGGCAGTAATTCGGCTGATGCATTACGGGAACAGTTTAATGAATTTTTGAACAAACTTGAAGAAGACGGTACTCTTGATTCTCTCGTTAATAAATGGAAAAATGACTTTAATACTCTTGACATTGATACCGACGGGCTGACAGGTGAGAACGGTACAATTGCGATTGCTACATCCGGTGATATGCAACCGTTCACTTTCATTAGAAATAACAAGCCCTTCGGTTTTGAAATTGATCTTATATATCGCTTTTGTCATGAATACGGCTACATACCGGAATTTTCCGTTATGAATTTTGCATCTATCATTCCGGCAGTAGTATCAGGCAAGGCAAATATTGGTATAAGCTGCATAGCATATACTGATGAACGTGCCCAAAGCGTTAATTTCAGCAGATATTATTCTTTGGCAGCAATGCTGACAGTTGTCAGAGCAGGAGAAGTTAAAGCTTCTCTTCTGAACGATATTGCTGAAAGCTTCCGCAAAACCTTTATCGTTGAAAATCGCTGGCAGATGATTCTCTCCGGCATAGGTGTCACTCTTGCGATTACCCTTCTCAGCACGCTCATAGGTAGTGCTCTTGGTTTTGCCATATATATGCTCTGCAGAAGCACCTCCGAAATTTGGTTCAAAATATTTGATCATCTTTCCTGGATTGTCAGCAGCATGCCCGTTGTTGTATTTCTTATGGTCCTTTTCTATATTGTATTCGGCAAATCTTCCATTAACGGATTCTGGGTTTCTGTATTTGCATTCTCCCTGATAATGGCGCTGTCTGTTTATTCTTCTCTTTCTGTTGCCGTAAAGTCCGTTGACCACGGTCAAATTGAAGGCGCGTACAGTCTCGGTCTAACAGACCTCATGACCTTCTTGCGTATTATTTTGCCGCAGGCAATGGTCCAGTTTATACCGAATTATCAGAGACATCTTATTTCGCTTATTCAAGGCACATCTATAGTTGGTTATATCGCAG
This sequence comes from Lachnospiraceae bacterium, assembly GCA_045600025.1. GTDB lineage: Bacteria > Bacillota > Clostridia > Lachnospirales > Lachnospiraceae > UBA3774. Next base: position 4,334 of record JAZRXC010000039.1, on the reverse strand, counting down.
TTGAGGATCTTACAAAAATTTCAGATATTATTCGCGCACGTACTTATGAGGCGTTCTTTCCTATAATTTGTTCAGCACTTATCTACCTGCTGCTTTGCCGACTGCTTACCATTTTGATCGGTCGCATCGAAATCAAATCCGATCCGAAGCACAGATCTTCCGAAAGCATCCTGAGGAGGTACCGCTGATGATTGAAATCAAAAATCTAAAAAAGCAATATGAAAGCGTCACTCCTATTGAATGCCTAAACGCTACTATCCGTAAAGGTGATGTCATCTCGGTTATCGGTCCTTCCGGAACAGGTAAGTCCACACTGCTTCGTATGATAAATATGCTGGAGCGGCCGACCTTTGGTCAGATTATCATCGATGGTGAGGATATTACCGTTCCCGGTTACTCTCTCAATAAATTACGCGAAAAAGTCGGTATGGTCTTCCAAAGCTTTAATCTTTTCAACAATATGACCGTTATTGAAAATGTGTGCTTTGCCCCTATAAACATAAAGGGCATTAAGCCCAAAGATGCATATGAACGTGGTATGCAGCTTCTGGATAATATCGGGCTCGGTGCATTTGCGCTCTCTTATCCGGATACTCTATCAGGTGGGCAAAAGCAACGTGTTGCCATTGCAAGATCTCTTGCTATGGATCCGGAAGTTATTCTTTTTGACGAGCCTACTTCAGCGCTTGATCCCACTATGGTCGGAGAAGTTCAAGCCGTTATTAAAAAGCTTGCAGACGAAGGACATACGATGATGCTGGTTACTCATGATATGGCTTTCGCAGAAAAAATATCTAATCGTGTATTCTTTCTCAATGAAGGATGTCTGTATGAAGAAGGTACTCCCGAGCAAATATTCCACAATCCGCAGAAAGAAAAAACGCGCGAGTTTGTACTCAAGCTTAAAAACCTGCATATACGTATCGATACGCCTCAATATGATTATATGTCACTGTATACTTCTGTTGAGTTATTTGCCCTTAAGAATTCCATGGCAGGTGATGTTGCTTCCAAACTAAAGGCTGTCATTGAAGAATTATGTTTCGGAATAGCAATGCCGGTACTTAAGGAAGCTTTTGAAAAACGTTCCCGACTGTTAATTGATGTTTCGTATTCTGACATTGATAAGCATTGTGTTATTACCGCGGAATGGCGGCACATCAAATTTGATATTAACGATGACAGATTTGCCATTCAAGTTTCTCTTATCAGACACTATTCAAGCAGTATTAATTGGTTAAGTAAAGAAAGCTTGGAGATAATAATCTAAAAACATGGCTCCCTTCACAATCTGAAGGGAGCCTGTTATATTAGTGACTTCTTTTAAATTCTTCTGAGTCCCTCAGCATCTCGCGTGCATTTGCAATAGATGCCTGTGAAAGGTTCTCACCGCTTAGCAGCCTTGCTATTTCGATAACTCGCGATTCGCCTTTTATTTCTTCCACCTGTGTTTTTGTACTTCCTTCAGATATGTTTTTCTCAATCAGAAAATGTCCGTCTGCCATAGAAGCAATCTGGGGCAAATGGGTTATGCATATTACCTGATGATATCTGGATATCTCATAAAGCTTACGTGCAACTAATAGTGCAGTCTTACCGCTGATACCGGTATCAATCTCATCAAATATAAGTGTAGGAATCTCATCCTTGTCCGCAAGAATAGTTTTAATGCCGAGCATAATACGCGAAAGCTCACCGCCGGAAGCAACAACCGCGAGCGGTCTGATAGGCTCACCGGGGTTGGTGGATATCATAAATTCCGCCGCATCACACCCGTTTTCTGACATTTCCGCAGCAGTAAATGCAACCTCAAAACGTACATCAAGGAAATTAAGTTCAGTAAGCGCAATGCGAATCTTCTCTGCAAAAGGTGCTGCCGCCTCCTTACGTACATCCGACAGCTGCCCCGCAAGCGCGCTATAATCCTGCTCTGCCGCTAGGAGGTTCGCTTCGGCCGCTGCTTTAAGTTCTTCGAAATTCTCAAGCTGAGACATACGGTCCTTTCTTGTTAAAAGGGCCGCACACAGTGCCTCATAGCCGTTGCCGTACTTCTGCTCCAAGTGATTTAGCTGATCAAGTCTATCCTCTACCTCACGCTCACGTTCAGGATCACTGCCGAGGTCATTTGCATAACTATGAAGGTCTCTCGAAACTTCAGCGGAGATGTCTTCAATCGTCTCAAGCTGAGAAAGCATATCATTTAATGAATCATCGAGCGCTGCCGCCTCACGTAACTGACGAACTGCATGTGCCAGAAGCTCAGCTGCATTATCGCGTCCGTCCGCAAGGTCTTTCAATGTACCTGATACCCCTGCGGCAATGCGACCTGCACTTTGAATCTTCTTGTGTTCGGCCATCAAAGCTTCTTTTTCTCCGGCTGAAATATGTGCGGATTCAATTTCGTTAATCTCATATTTCAAAAGATCCATCTCGCGCATTCTTGATGCTGAATCTCCTGAATATACCGCAAGCTCTCGCTTAGCTGCATTCAGCTTGCGATAGGCCTCGGCAACCTGCTCACGTAGATTCTCGTCCCCTGCAAAATCGTCAATTATTTCAAGATGTTTGGAAGTTTTAAGAAGAGATTGATGCTCATGCTGACCATGAATATCAATAAGCGGCTCGGCAAATGTACGGACCATCGAAGCCGTAACCTGCTCACCACAGGCGCGATGCACGCTCTTATTATCGGAAATGCGGCGTGACAGAATTAAAGTGCTATCATCAACCGGCGCATCCATATCCGTAAGCAGCTTAATCTCGCGATCAGACAGGGCAAATGTAAGTGAAACACCCGCCGTGTCTCCGCAGCTTCCCACGACATCAGTTTTAAGTCTTCCGCCAAGCGCCGCGCATACGCTGTCAATTAAAATAGATTTGCCTGCACCGGTCTCACCTGTCAATACGACAAGTCCCGGGCCGGGCATAAGCTCGGCTTCATCAATAAGAGCAAAATTTTTAACGTGAATTCTCTCTAACATTATGACATTTTCTCTTTTAATGTCTGCAAGAACGACAATTTACTGAGACGTACAAGCTTTGTAACCTGCGAGGCGCATTTTATCTCCACGCTATCGCCGGGGCAGAGTTTGATTGACTTAACGCCGTCTGCATAGGCAATATATTCAATACCTTCCGGATCGTTCATCGCCCCGACTATTTCGATCTCAATCACATCACTTGATGAAAGAACCAGGCTTCGGTTGTTAAGTGAATGAGGTGCGATAGGGGTAATGAGGAAAAGCTTAGCCGTCGGCTCTACTATCGGACCGCCGCAAGATAAGTTATACGCAGTTGAGCCGGTAGGGGTAGAGACAATAATACCATCCGCAACATAATCATACAGCTTCTGTCCGTTAACACGCAGATTGAATTTAATGGTTCTGAGGGATATATTACGATTCAGCGTTACATCATTAAGAGCAATTTGAGAATCGCTGTAACCGCCGCCGGCATAGCGCACACGCCCGGTAAGCATCATACGCTCCTCAATAACAAATTCATCCTTTGTAACACTCTCAATAACGGCTTTAAGTCCCGTTCCGGTACCCTCAGTCAAATAACCAAGATGACCGAGATTAATGCCAAGAATCGGAACTGCAAAATCATTCAGTATGCGGGCAACTCTAAGCAAGGTTCCGTCACCGCCGAGTACGATAACACAGTCTGTAGCAGCAGAAACCTCGTCAAAAGCTGTTCTGAGTCCTGCGGCATCTTCCTGCGGCTGGCCGCAAGCTCTGCCGGTAAGATTTGCTCCGAGCTCATTAATAGCTTCTACTACTTCACCGGTAATCTTCATATCCGGATCTTTTGATTCATTTGTGAAAATAAAGAAATTCTTCATATTATTTATCCAGAGCGCTGTGCGCCGCCTTTACTACTTCCTTAGGATTAACGGCTATGTCCTCGCCGATTTTCTTAAGATAAAGCAGATACTCTATATTTCCTTCAGGGCCTTTGATGGGTGAATAATAAAGGCCGGATATCACAAGTCCGAGTTCGCGTGAAAAATCAATAACCTTTTCAATAACCTCAACGTGTACTTCAGGGTCACGGACAACGCCCTTCTTGCCCACCTTTTCTTTTCCGGCTTCAAATTGCGGCTTAATCAGGCACACTATGCTGCCGTCATCTTTAAGGCAGCTGACCACCGGTCCGAGAATCATGGTAAGCGAAATAAATGAAACATCAATTGATGTAAAGTCCACAGGCTCGCCAAGCATATCCGGAGTAAGATATCTGATATTGGTCTTCTCCATGCACACGACTCTTTCGTCTTCGCGAAGTTTCCAGGCGAGCTGCCCGTACCCTACATCAACGGAAAATACTTTTTT
>JAZRXC010000038.1:0-3364 GCA_045600025.1 Lachnospiraceae bacterium | reverse complement strand
CACCTGACTGCGCCAGCACGGCGCCGCCGAGTACTATCTGGGAGAGATCTCTTATTAAGAAAAGTCCGAACATTACCCATACATACGGATAACGGAGCGTGAGACAGAAGATCATGGCAAGCTGAGTGAGTTTATCTGCGAGCGGGTCAAATACGATGCCAAGCTCCGACACCTGATTAAAATGTCTCGCCACCCAACCGTCTGCTATATCGGAGAGCCATGAGACAGCAATTACAATCAGTGCGATGTAATATTTTTCGTCGAAATACAGTGCGATTATTACGGGGATCAAAAGAAGCCTGAACAGGCTCATTGCGTTCGGAATTGTCAGGACGTTTTTCTTAGTGAATAATTTGAAAAAATTTGTAATCAGTTCTTTCATGTGTACCTCTTTTTCTTTCGTATATATATTAGCAAATATTTATCGAGTTGTGTGCAGTTTTTTCTTGACAAGTTTTTATCTATTTGGTAATATCTCAATTGGCCGGTTGGTCAAGCGGCTAAGACGCCGCCCTCTCACGGCGGAATCAGGGGTTCGATTCCCCTACCGGCTATACTTTCTAAAAGAGCAGTCCTTATGGGCTGCTCTTTTTGCGTCAGTTATATATGTATGCGTCACATTTAGCATAAGGCAAACATTGGAGCAGGGCCGTAGGCGAGTCGAGCCTAGCCGCCCGAGCGGAGAGCTCCCGTTTCGGTGGGAGTCGGAGCGAGTGGCGTAATAGGCGGCGAAGACGAGGTAGGCATCGCGACACGTTTGCCGTTGCAAATGTGACGCATATAAAAACGATGTAAAATGTGACGCATATAAAACGATGTAAAAATCGATTCGTTATGATATAATTATTATGTAAGACTTTCATTAAGAAAGGAGACAAATATGCATCTGACATTTTTAGGAGCAGCACATGAAGTAACCGGCAGCGCAACGCTTATAGAAGTAGGCGGACACTACGGCCTCGTTGACTATGGAATGGAACAGGGCGGCGACACATTTGCCAATGAGCCCATCCCGGTTGATGTAAGTAAGCTTGAATTCGTAATGCTCACACATGCACATGTAGATCACTCGGGTATGATACCCGCACTATATAAGGCAGGATACACAGGTCCTATTCACGCAACAGGTGCGACCTGCAGACTGGCCACAATTATGCTGCGTGACTGCGCGCACATTCAGGAATCTGAAGCAGAGTGGAAGAGCCGCAAATCAAAGCGCGCCGGCGGACCTGAAATAGAACCCGTATACACTATGCAGGACGCAGAAGAAGCAATCACGCATCTTACGCCTCATGACTACGAAATAGAATATGACATCATAGAAGGAATCACCGCATGCTTCACTGATGCGGGACATTTGCTCGGATCATCAAGCATAAGGCTTACACTCACCGAAGGCGAAGAAAAGAGAACAGTCGTATTCTCAGGAGATATAGGAAATTACAATCAGCCGATTATAAAAGATCCTTCATATTTCAAAGAAGCAGATTATGTAATAACCGAATCAACATACGGCGACAGACTCCATGAGACCGACGGATCTAATTCCATAAATGAATTTGCCGCAATAATTGATGAGACATTATCACGCGGCGGCAATCTGGTAATTCCTTCATTTGCAGTAGGACGCACACAGGAGCTTTTGTATTTCATCCGTGAGATAAAAGAAAAAGGTCTCGTTGCGAGCGTACCTGATTTCCCTGTGTACATGGATTCACCGCTCGCATCAGAAGCAACAAATGTATTCCTTGCCGCAGACTCACAGTATCTTGATGCTGACGCAAAGGCGGTAGTGGCACGCGGACTCAATCCGCTTCGATTTAACAACCTTCATTTTTCAACGACTGCCGATGAATCAAAAGAAATCAATTTTGATCCGACACCGAAGGTAATTATATCCGCAAGCGGCATGTGCGAGGCAGGACGTATCAGACATCACCTTAAGCACAATCTCTGGAGACCCGAGTGCACGGTAATGTTTGCCGGCTATCAGGCAGTGGGAAGCTTGGGACGTAAAATCATCGACGGTGCCGAGCATGTTAATCTCTTCGGTGAAGAAGTCACGGTGAGAGCTGAGATAAGAAAGCTTCTCGGCAAGAGCGGGCACGCAGACAAGAACGGATTGCTTGACTGGATTCATGCATATGCGAACAAGCCCAAGATGGTATTTGTAAATCACGGCGAAGATCTTGTATGCGCAACTTACGCAGATCAGCTGATAAGCGAAGGATATAATGCCACGGCGCCTTATTCGGGCTCGGAATTTGATCTTGTGGCAGGCAGCTACACAAGAGAGACTCAGGGCGTTCCGCTCAGCAAGAAGAGCTACGCAGCAAAGAAAGCAACAAATGCATACAGAATGCTGCTTAGCACCGCGCAGCGCCTGCTTGATCTTGTTACGGGATTCAAGGGCAGACCCAACAGCGACCAGCGCGCATTTAAAGAAGATCTTGATAACCTGTTTAATAAGTGGAGATAAATAAGTGGATACGGTAAGAATTATTGAAGTAAAGCAAAGCATATTTGCGGACAATGACGCGGACGCACAAAAACTGCGCGATGAATTAAAAGGCAAAGGAACATTTCTCCTCAATCTTATGTCATCGCCCGGCGCCGGCAAGACAACACTGCTGACAAAAGTCATCAATATATTAAAAGAAGAATATAGCATAGCTGTGATGGAAGCTGACATCGACAGTGATGTTGATGCACTTACTATCGCAAATCAAACCGGAGTCGATTCAATACAGCTCCATACCGGCGGCATGTGTCATCTTGATGCAGACATGACAAGACAGGGTGTGCGGCAGCTTGGCGATAAACATTATGATCTTATTGTACTTGAAAATGTAGGCAACCTTGTGTGCCCCGCAGAGTTTGATACGGGAGCCTCTATGAACATGGTAATACTATCTGTGCCTGAAGGCGACGACAAGCCGCTCAAATACCCGCTGATGTTTACGATATGCAAGCTTGTAGTAATAAATAAAACAGATGTAAAACCTTATTTCACTTTTGACGCCGACAAGTGCCGCAACTACATTTCAATGCGAAATGAAAATGCAGACGTACTCGAAGTATCTGCACTGACAGGCGACGGAGTAAAAGAAGTTGCTTCCTATATAAAGACTAAGATAAACGAGTGGAAAAATTAAGATAAATTAGGCGATTTCACAGGCCATTTCCGGCAATAAAATAATCCCAAAAAATTCTTAAAAATTTTTTCAAAAAACAGTTGACACGAGTGCCCCGAAGTGTTAATATACTCGTTGCGCTCGCTAAAAGAAGAGCGCGCAGAACCTTGACAAATGAACAATGTATCCAACCCTGAAAATTCTAAAAAACAGCCGTTAACACGGCAAAA
>JAZRXC010000037.1:0-69387 GCA_045600025.1 Lachnospiraceae bacterium | reverse complement strand
GCCACACCACATAGCCTTAACGAAACCTGGTGTCTCGTCTAAGATCTTAGCCATCTCATCAAGAGTCTTAGCTGAGTATGTATGTGCATCTCTGTGAGCTCTTGCGCGCTCAAGCATCTCAACCTGGATAGTATCCATAAGCTCTGTAACCTTAGAAGCAAGATCATCAAGTGAGCACTCAATCTTCTCACCGTTATCACGTCTTACGATAACGCACTTATTAGCCTCAATATCCTTAGGTCCAATCTCAACTCTTACAGGGATACCACGCATCTCCTGCTCAGAGAACTTCCATCCCGGGCTCTTGTCGGAATCATCAGTCTTTACTCTGACGCCTGCCTCGGCGAGAGCCTTACGAAGCTCTTCAGCCTTCTCAAGCACGCCTTCCTTATGCTGAGCAATCGGAATAACCATAACCTGTGTAGGTGCAATGCGAGGCGGAAGCACTAGTCCGCTGTCATCGCCGTGAACCATAATGATTGCACCGATGATACGAGTAGACATACCCCAGGAAGTCTGATGAACATACTGGAGCCGGTTTTCTTTATCGGAATACTGGATGCCGAAAGCACGGGCAAATCCATCTCCGAAGTTATGACTGGTGCCGGACTGAAGAGCCTTGCCGTCGTGCATCAAAGACTCGATGGTATAAGTGCTATTGGCTCCTGCAAATTTTTCTTTATCTGTCTTCTGCCCCTTGATAACCGGGATTGCCAGCATCTCTTCGCAAAAATCTGCATACACATTGAGCATCTGAACTGTACGTTCCTCTGCCTCCTCGGCTGTTGCATGAGCAGTGTGACCTTCCTGCCACCAGAACTCGGTTGTGCGCAGGAAGGGACGAGTCGTCTTCTCCCAGCGAACTACTGAGCACCACTGATTATATACCTTCGGAAGATCACGATGAGACTGGATTATGCGGGCATAAAGATCGCAGAATAGCGTCTCTGAAGTGGGCCTTATGCAGAGCTTTTCTTCAAGCTTCTCGGTACCGCCCTGTGTAACCCATGCAACTTCCGGCGCAAATCCTTCTACATGATCCTTTTCTTTTTGAAGAAGACTTTCAGGGATAAAAAGCGGCATAGCAACATTTTCAACGCCTGTCTCTTTAAATCTCTTGTCCAGCTCATGCATTATATTTTCCCAGATTGCATAGCCGTTTGGTCTAAGAATAGTGCAGCCCTTAATTGTCGAGTACTCAACAAGCTCCGCCTTCTTAACCACGTCCGTATACCACTGTGCGAAGTCTTCGTCACGAGCGGTAATCGCTTCAACTAACTTTTTCTCTCCCATAAATATATCTCCTTACTTAACAGTAATTATATTTTGAACCGGTATCCTACACCCCAGATCGTTTCGATGTACTGAGGGTTGCCGGGATCCTTCTCAATCTTTTCGCGAATCTTCTTGATATGTACGGTAACCGTTGCTATATCTCCGATAGCTTCCATCTCCCATACATTTCTGAACAGCTCTTCTTTTGAAAATACCTTATTTGGTCGTTCTGCCAGGAATACCAGCAGGTCGAATTCCTTAGTGGTAAAGGGCTTTTCATCGCCGTCAATCATAACGCGATGTGCAGTTTTATCAATCGTCAGTCCGCGAATTTCAATAGTTTCATTATGTACAGGGCCTTCGCCTACCAACCTGTCATAACGCTCAAGATGTGCCTTCACGCGGGCCATGAGCTCTGCGGGACTGAAGGGTTTGGTGACATAATCGTCTGCGCCGAGACCAAGACCCTTAATCTTGTCATAATCATCCTTACGAGCGGACACAATGATAATCGGTGTGTTTTTCTTTTGTCTGACTGCTTCGCAGATGGCAAATCCATCCTCGCCGGGCAGCATTACATCAAGGATAAGAAGATCATAGTCTTCAACCAGCGCCTTGCGCTTTCCTTCAGCTCCGTCTCTTTCTATTACTACTTCAAAACCCGAAAGTTCAAGATAATCTTTTTCGAGTTCTGCAATACTCTCATCATCTTCTACTACTAAAATTTTACTCATTTTCTGCCTCCTTATACTTACGAAGAACAAAATGCATCACCGTTCCTACACCGACCTGTGAGGTGGCCCATACTCTGCCGCCATGGTCCTCAATGATTTTTTTAACAACCGACAGTCCAATGCCGCTGCCGCCGGTGCTTGAATTACGGCTTTTATCAGTTCTGTAAAACCTGTCAAATACATACGGCAAATCTTTCCGGTCAATACCGCTGCCGTTATCTTCTATCTCAACATGTATTTCTTCAGCTTCATCACGGATGCGCATCATAACCTGACCGCCGTCCTTGTCCATATATTTTACGGAATTGCCTATTATATTATTCATAACACGGCGCAGCTGCTCGGGATCCCCCACGATTTTGTCCTGCTGCGTCAGATAACTGTAATAGGTCATATTTACCCCTTGCTGCTCCAGGTCTATTGCTATTTCATCAGCATAGCCATGGAAGAATTCTTCAACATCAAGTGTAGTAAATTCATATGGGATTCTGTTTGTATCAAGCTTCGCATATAGCGAAAGCTCATCAATGAGCGCGTCCATGTCATTAGCTTTGTTGAATATAGTGCGAGCGTATTTATCCAGCTTATCGGGAGTATTTGCAACTCCGTCTAAGATTCCGCTTGCATATCCCTTGATAGACGTAATAGGTGTTTTCAAATCATGGGAAATATTTCGCAAAAAATCTCTGTTGCCGTTATCATATTCAACGCGGCGATTTACGGCCTCTTTCAGATGGCGGCGAATCTCCTCGGCATATTCGGAGATGTTGTCTATGTCTTCACCACGAAGCTTTTGAATCTCCTGCTCCAGTTCTCCGCCCGCAAGTTTTTCCGCAATTTGCCTTATCTTTTTAGCGGGGCGGACAAAAACCATGTACATATAAATGCCAAGTACTGCGCCCGTAAGGCAAATGATTATAAGCACTAGCATCGGGATGTGCTCATATAGCGCTTCGGCATATAAAAGCCACGCCGTTATTAATATAATCGCCGGCAGAAGCGCCGCTATCAGACAGGCAATCACTACTCTTTTTGTGGTTTTCATTTCAGTGTTACCTCTCTGGCGCCAAAATCTCCGACCTGAAGAAACCTGCGAATACCAAGCGATATCATGTCGCTGACATTTCCGTCAAATGCTCCGAGATATTTATCTACGCCTAAAACCGATACGATGTATGTCTTCTCTCCGCCGAATATCAGCACATTGTGGCCGGATATTTTCAAGTCGGTATATTCAAAATCAAAAGTCTTATCAAACTTAAATTCGCCTTCACTGTTAAATACAGTTAATCTGTATCCGCCGTCATCCGATGTAATCATCGCAACATATTTATCACTATATGCAACGCTTTTTACCTTGGCTTCAAAAGTATACTCATTTATTACTTCCGGCGCGGTTTCGTGTTTCAGTGAATAGAACTCAATCCTGTTATCGGCGAAAGCAACCGCACGGTCAACGCCGAGATAATGCAGCTCCGGGAAAATTGAATCCTGATATGAGAATCTTCCGACTTCGCGATCTGCAAGACTCTGTCCGGAATCAAAGTTCAAAAATACGATATCGCTGCGGATAGTGGTTCCTTCTGCAAAAAGATAACTGAGTATCAATCCCGTACCGGATGAGGACAGTGCCATATTTATCGGATATCCGGAAATAACGGAATCAGTATTGCCGATTTCAATATCCAGCTCGCGCCCGCCGCGGTCATAAAAATTAATCAAGCTGCGGCCTTCTTCGCCTGTCATAACTGCGGTAACTCCATATTCAGATAGCTCGGCAACAGTAATCGGCAGTGCCGTTGAGATATTTGTCTCGATTCCGCTTTCGGAAAAGACTGTTATGGAATTCCCGCCCCTGTCATAGATGGCGCCATATTTTTCCTTTATTATGATTGCCGGTGACCTCATTGATATACCGGCATTCCATTCAATGCTTCCGCTTTTTGCTGTCTTGGCAATGCCGCTGCCTGAGTAACGTACATATCCGTTGCCAAACGGAATATAATTCATACCGCTGCTTTTATCTTCCAATATCTCCGTTATTTCATAACTTTCGTAGCTTATTCTGCTGAGGATAAATAAAGCAGCTACCGCAATGAAAATCAGGGCAAGCAGGATTATAAGTACGATCAGTACCTTCTTGCGTTTTTTTGATTTTAATTCCGCCTCGGCCTGTTCAATTTCTTCAAGATCGGAACGGCTCGGCATCTCACTTACTGTACCCGTTTTTTTCACCTGCTGATTTTTGTATATTCGGAAATATTAGGCATCGGTATATCTTCGCCTTCACTTAATGTATATATGATACTCACGCTCTGGCGCAAATGTATATCATTCTCTCCGTTTACCACGTCGCCACCGATCGAATATGACGCACTAATGGGATTGTTCTTCTTATCCATCCAAACTGTTCCGCGGATTTCCGTAAATGAAAGCTGTCCGCCTTCCGTTAAACGTCCCCACTGCTCGGAAAGACCCGGAAATACTTCATAATTTTCAGGCGCGATTACGAAATTAATGCTACGACCTTCTTCCTGATTCTCCTCAGCTATGGCAGAAAAATCAGAAGCGGCAAACTTAATCATCCCGCAGAAAATTCCGCACTGTCTGCGAGCTTCTTCCCATGTCATATTTACATAATTCTTAGACTCATTGATGTCTGTGTAATAGTTGCCTGAGTAGTAATATGCTTTCTCGGGAAAATCAATTGAATATCCCGCCATATTCATATTGGCGGTGCCTTCTATATATGCGCCGGTGGTCTCGCCCTCAGTGTGTTGTTCTATCTCGCGCCCTTTATATGTGGTCGTGATAGTGTTATCTCCGGATGTAACAGTGAACTCACTGGTGAATTCTGATACGGTCCCGGCCGCGGCATAAAAAGCAGTTACCGCGTCATAATAATAATCTATCGGTTCATGCGAAAACCCACAGCTTGTAAGCACAATTGATGCGATTATAATTACCGATAATTTCTTTTTCATATAATCTCCTTTAACTCATCTGAAAGATGGGCAAATTCCGAGAGTGATAATTCTTCTCCTCTTACCGTCAGGGCAAATCCGGCTTTTTCTATAGCCGCGGCTGCCTGCTCCTTTGTTATTCCGGCATCAGAGGAAAGGGCGTTGGCAAGCATCTTGCGGCGCTGTCCGAATGCCGCTTTTATTACTCTGAACAGCAGCTTTTCATCTTTTACCGAAACCGGACTGCTTTCATAAACATCCAGTCTGATAACTGCGGAGCCTACTTTCGGACGCGGAATAAATGAATTGGGCGGAACATTTGCCGCATAATATGGTTTTGAATAATACTGAACCGCAAGCGATAATGCTCCGTAATCTTTGGTGCCGGGTCCGGCCTGCATGCGCTCGGCTACTTCCTTTTGGATCATAACCGTAATACTGCTTACAGCAAGATGCTGCTCCAGAAGCTCCATAATAATCGGAGTGGTGATATAGTACGGCAGGTTGGCTACCACTTTTACAGGATGTCCTTCAGCCTTTTCCCTGAGTATCTCTTTGATATCTACCTTTAATATATCACCATTAACTATCTCGACATTTTTGTACTCGGATAAATTTTCGGTAAGTATCGGAATGAGTCTTTGATCTATCTCGACCGCAACTACTCTCCACGCTTTTTCCGCCAGCGCCTCCGTAAGTGTTCCGATTCCGGGGCCGACTTCAAGTACAAAGTCTTCACCTGTTATATCCGCCGCGTCAATGATTTTATCAAGCACGTGACTGTCAACCAGAAAGTTCTGACCGAAGCTTTTCTTAAATGAAAAATCATTTTTTTGTATTACTTCAATTGTCTTTTTGGGATCAATCAGCTTCATATGCAGTAAAATCTTTCGGCGTTTTTATAAGTAATATCTTCTATTTCTTCACAGGTAAGTCCCGTGATACGTGCCATCTCGGCTACAACTATCGGCAGATTGAGAGATGAATTTCTCTCGCCTCTATGCCCTTCCGGAGAAAGGTACGGACAATCGGTTTCAAGCAGCAGCTTATCCAACGGGAGCATTGCCATCACTTCTTTTTGCTTGCGTCCGTTCTTATAAGTAAGCACGCCGCCAAGTCCGATGTAGTATCCGAATTTTAAAAACCGCTCTGCCATCTCAGGGCCATATGAGAAGCAGTGAACTACAGCTGTTATTGAATCACCATATTCACTCAGTATCTCATATGTGTCCTCCGCTGCATCGCGGGAGTGAACGATTACGGGCAAATGCATCTCCTTCGCTATATCAAGCTGAGCGCGGAACCATTTCTGCTGAATCTCGCGAGGTACATCGTCTGTGTGATAGTCAAGGCCAATCTCGCCTATTGCACGTACCTGCGGATTTGAGGCTTTTTGGCGAAGCCAGTCCATATCCGCATAGCCGTTTTCGTATTCCATGACTTCGCTCGGATGTATTCCGACCGACGCATGAATGAAAGGATATTTTTCAGCTATCGCTATGCTCATCTCAGTGGTGTCGCGGCTGGCGCCCACATTGATAAGGTGCCCTATTTCAAGACTCTCAAAGCTTGCAAGAAGCTCTTCTCGGTCTTCATCATATGCCGGATCATCATAATGTGCATGCGAATCAAATATCATAAGTTTAGTGCAGCTCTTCTACAGCCTTAAGCACGTCCTCCTCTTTAAGTCTTGCAAAGAGAATTTCGGGAGCATCCGTTACGGCTACGCCGCCTTGGTATCCAATGCTTCCTGTAAGGTCCTTAATAGGCACGAGTTCGCAGGAAAGCTGCTTTGCAATCTTTTCTGCAGTCTCGGGGAGGAACGGAGCAAGTAAGCTTGCGCCTGCCATTATGCTGTCAATAAGATTGCAGAGAACCTCCTGAAGGCGCGCTGCTTTTGCTTCATCTTTGGCAAGTGCCCAGGGCATAGTCTCGTCGATGTATTTATTTGCGCGCTTGAATATTGCAAATATATCGGTAAGTGCGTCTGCCACACGGAGCTCTTCCATATCTTTCTTAACTGCCGCTACGGATTCTGCACAAGTTGCTGCAAGTTCTGAATCTATAGCTTCCTGACCATCATGTTCTCCGGTGCGCTTTACGATTCCGCCGAAGTATTTGTTGGTCATAGCAATTGTACGATTTACAAGATTACCGAGAGTATTTGCAAGATCGGAGTTGAGACGCTCTACTACGAGCTCCCAGGTGATGATTCCGTCATTGTCATATGGCATCTCATGCATTACGAAGTAACGCACAGCATCAACACCGAAGATTTTTACAAGCTCATCCGCATAGATTACGTTACCTCTTGATTTACTCATCTTGTTGCCGTCCTGAAGGAGCCACGGGTGTCCGAATACCTGCTTGGGAAGCGGCTCGCCGAGTGCCATCAGGAATATCGGCCAGTAAATCGTATGGAAGCGAATGATGTCTTTTCCGATAAGATGAAGGTCTGCCGGCCAGAGCTTCTTGTACTGCTCTGTGCTGTTGCCGTCTACATCGTAACCGATTCCGGTTATATAGTTTGACAGTGCGTCAAGCCATACGTAAGTTACATGCTTCTCATCAAATGCAACCGGGATACCCCAGGTAAATGTTGTTCTTGATACGCACAGATCCTGAAGACCGGGCTTTAAGAAGTTGTTCATCATCTCGTTCTTACGTGATACCGGCTGGATGAATTCAGGATGATTCTCAATGTGCTCAATAAGCTTGTCGGCATATTTGCTCATCTTGAAGAAATATGCTTCCTCGCGGGCGGGATGTACCTCTCGTCCGCAGTCAGGGCATTTGCCGTCAACAAGCTGTGATTCTGTAAAGAAGGCTTCGCACTCCGTACAGTAGAGACCTTCGTAATATCCCTTGTAGATATCTCCCTGATCATAGAATTTTTTGAACATCTTCTGAACTTGCTTTACGTGATCGTCATCCGTTGTTCTGATGAATTTGTCATATTTTACTCCGAGCAAATCAAACTGCTCGCGTACGATTGCAGATACTTCGTCTACATAATCCTTCGGAGTCTTGCCGGCGGCATTTGCCTTAAGTTCTATCTTCTGGCCATGCTCATCGGTTCCGGTCTGAAAGAATACATCCTCGCCAAGTCCCCTGTGAAAACGGGCGATTGCATCGGCAAGTACTATCTCATAGCAGTTGCCGATATGGGGCTTTCCTGATGTGTATGTAATTGCTGTTGTAATGTAATACTTGTTCATATCTATCTCCTTAGTTGCAATTATCTATTATGTAATCCGCTACATATACACCCGCTGCCGAGGCATGTGAGAGCGAATGTGTTACTCCGCATCCGTCTCCTACCATGAACAGTCCGGGATACTTGGTTTCGAGATTATTATCAAGCTCAACCTCCATGTTGTAGAACTTGACTTCCACACCGTACAGAAGCGTGTCATCATTTGCAGTGCCGGGCGCAATCTTGTCGAGCGCGTGAATCATTTCTATGATTCCGTCCAGAATGCGCTTAGGCAGTACCAGTGAAAGGTCGCCGGCTGTTGCTTTCAGCGTAGGACGTACAATGCCTTCTTCAATACGCTTCTCGGTACTTCTGCGTCCGCGCTCAAGGTCACCGAAACGCTGTACGATAACTCCGCCGCCCAGCATGTTGGAAAGCCTTGCAATGCTTTCGCCGTAAGCGTTGCTTTCTTTAAAAGGCAGTGAGAAATGCTTTGATACCAGCAGCGCGAAGTTGGTATTACCGGTGCGCCTTGCCGGGTCTTCGAAGCTGTGGCCGTTTACCGTAATGATTCCGTTTGTGTTTTCATTTACGACTATTCCGTACGGATTCATACAGAATGTGCGGACATTGTCTTCGAATTTTTCGGTGCGATATACAATCTTGCTCTCATAGAGTTCATCTGTAATGGATGAGAATATCTCAGCCGGAAGCTCTACGCGGACACCGATATCTACTCTGTTGGAGCGCTTTTCTATGTCAAGCTTTTCGCAGAGGGCTTCAAGCCATTTGCTGCCGCTGCGTCCTACGGATATGATACATTTGTCACATTCATAAGTTGCATCCGCGCAGCAGATTTCATATCCGCTTTCCGTCTTGTGCACATCCTCTACCGGTGTGTTGAAATAGAAATCAACTTTGTCTTTAAGTTCATTGTACAAGTTGCCGAGTACGATGTAATTCTTATCTGTGCCGAGATGTCTTACGGATGCTTCAAGCAGGGTGAGCTTGTTCTGCATGCAGACTTTTTTCAGGCTGCTTCCGGCGGTCGAATACATAGTCGTGCCCCACCCGCCATGAGTCATGTTGATTTCATCGACATAGTGCATGAGCTCAAGAGCTTTTTCTTTTCCGATGTACTCATACAGATTGCCGCCGAAGTCATTGGTGATGTTGTATTTGCCGTCGGAGAATGCGCCTGCTCCGCCGAAGCCGTTCATAATTGAACAGGTCTTGCAGTTTATGCAGCTCTTCACCTTATCTCCGTCTATCGGACAGTGTCTGTCTTCAAGTCTTGTGCCGGCTTCAAATACCGCTACTTTTTTATTTGATTTGTGAGCGAATTCATACGCGGAAAATATTCCGCCGGGTCCCGCTCCTATTATTATTACGTCGTATTTCATATCTTTCCTTCTTATTATGCCCAATTTCCGTTCTTGAATATCTGTACCTGCCTGCCGTCAGCCGTTGTTGCGACTATATCCATGTCGCTGCTGCCGATCATAAAATCTTCATGGATCATTGAATCATTTACCCCGAGTTCATGAATCTGCTCAAGAGTGTACTTTTCAAAATCCTTGATGGTATCGGGGAAGCCTACGCCAAGTGCAAGGTGGCAGGCTGCGTTCTCATCGAAGAGCGTGTTATAGAACAGAATTCCGCTATTGCTGATTGGTGAATCATAAGGCACGAGCGCACACTCTCCGAGATAAGCGCTGCCTTCATCCATCTGGATAATCTTGGTCAGCAGTTCGTTGTTCTTCTCTGCATTCCATTCAACTGCCTTTCCTTCATGGAAACGAATCCAGAAATTCTCAATCAGCTGACCGTCATATGAGAGTGGCTTGGTCGCATATACGATGCCTTCTGCCTCGCCACGCTTGGGTGAGATGAAACACTCTTCACTCGGGATATTCGGGTTAAATGTGTATCCGAGCAGTGAGGTCTCCTGTGCGCCTGCAAACTTTCCTTCAGGTATCAAGCCTACGGTAAAGTCTGTTCCGTTCTTTGATGTGTAGTGCAGACTGCGGATCTGCAGTTTATCCAGATAAGCGCAGCGCTCATGAATTTCTTTGTTGTGTGCATCCCAAGCGGCTATCGGATCTTCGTCCGCACGGCTTGTGTAAAGTATTGCCTCCCAGAGTTTCTCTATAGCCTGGCGCTTTGTGCAGTCGGGGAAGAGCTTTTTAGCCCATGCAAGTCCGGGTACCGCAGCTATGCACCACTGATATTTGTTTTCCATGCTGTCTCTGTACGGTTTGATGATGGGGAATCTGCGCTGACGCGAGAGAGCCATCTTGCGCTGATTGATGCCCTTAAGTCCGTCGGGATCTTCGCTTAAGATGTAAATCATGCAGGGAAGAACCGTTGCTCTGTGCTTCAATTTTTCTTCTTCCCATTTCTCAATGGTGGACAGAGTTTTTAAAGATCTGTATTTGTAATGCAGCTTGTCCATAGGCTGGTAATTCCACTCTACGGTTACCTTCTTTGCGCCGAGTTTGTAGCACTCTTCTACAACCATCTTGACAAATTCAGGCTGGTCAAGATCACACTGGATTATTACTTCCTGGCCCTTCTGTACATTAACACCTTTTACTGCAATCAGGTTTGCATATTTTTTAAGTATTGTTTTTTTCATTTGTCTCTCCTTATCTCTTCACATAAGTAGTTATATTTTACCACGTTTTTACGCAAATTGCATTATATTTGAAAAGAAATGCAGAAAAATAAAAATCCGCCGGTTTCGCATCACCGGCGGAAATCATATATAAATAATCAGTTATTTATGACTTTAGTCGTTCTTTCATCTTGCTAAAATCTATGAAGTTAAACATGATTGCCGCACAGATGAGAACACCGCCGATAAGTAGTCTTGCCGTAAGCTCAGAATCCAAAAACAGCACGCCGATTATTGCACTCGTAAGTGGCTGAATTGGGTAAAACATTGAGCATGTTGATATGGGCAGCTTGGACATCGCCAGAAGCCAAACTGACTGAGCTGCAGTTATTCCGAATATACCAACGTAAGCAACGGCAAGCCAAGCCTCCAGGGAAGCCTCCGGAATGCCATTAATCGCAAAATCTACAGTAATTGTAGGAATATAGAAAATCAGGCTCAGCACTATTGCCCAGAAAGCAACTACAAGGGGGTCATACTTTGCGCAGAGCCTCTTGTTATGAGAAGAAGAAAATCCCCATGCCAGCATTGACAATGTCGCACAAATTACACCGATTATTTCGCCTTCAACATTGCCCGAGCAGATGATATATACTCCGACGAGCGCAACACCGAGAAGAATCCAGTGTTTAATGGTAATCTTCTCGCGCAGCATTATTACGCCGAAGATCGCAATGAATACAGGGTTGAGTGAATTCAAAAGAGAAGCAAGTACAGGACCTGCAAAAGAATTTGAATACATAGCGAAGATATAGGAAAGAAAGTAGCCTATGAAAGCCACCATAATAAAGTATTTAAAATCTGATTTTTCAATCTTTAAGGATCTTTTTGCAATGAGATTCAGTACAAGGAGGCCGGCGGACCCGAACAGGAAACGAAGGCAGCACACCTGTACGGGAGAAAAATCTCTTAAGGCAATATTTGATCCGATATAAATGCTGCCGAATAAAACGCAAGCTATAAACGAATAGAGATATCCGATTGAATTTTTATTATTACTTGCCATAATACCCTCGCCGATATAATATGTTTATAGGTTCAATAATATACCTATATCATATAAGATGCAACCAATAAAAATACATAAGAGGTGACAAAATGCGCAGAAATTTCAAACCCGGAAATATGCTCTATCCCGTCCCCGCAGCTCTCATCAGCTGCCGCGGAAATGACGGTCATGATAATCTCATCACTATCGCCTGGACAGGCACCATCAATTCTGATCCGCCCATGCTTTCAATCAGTGTCAGAAAGGAACGCTTCTCGCATCATTTGATAAAAGAGTCCGGCGAATTCGTAGTCAACCTTACTACCGTGGCAATGGCGGCGGCTGTAGATATGTGCGGCGTAAAGACCGGTGCAAAGGATGACAAGTGGAAGCTTTCAGGCCTTTCGCGCGAGAAAGCCAGTGTAGTGTCCGCACCGCTCGTAGCCGAAAGTCCCGTCTGCCT
This sequence comes from Lachnospiraceae bacterium, assembly GCA_045600025.1. GTDB lineage: Bacteria > Bacillota > Clostridia > Lachnospirales > Lachnospiraceae > UBA3774. The sequence goes on along the minus strand of JAZRXC010000037.1, from coordinate 57,091 downwards.
CGAGTGTAAAGTAAAGCAGGTGCTGGAGCTCGGCTCTCACGATATGTTCATCGCTGAAGTAGTTGCTGTTGATGTAGATGAAAAATATTTCGATGCAAATGATAAATTCGATCTTGATGCCTGTGATCTTCTGGCATATTCTCACGGAACTTATTTCAAATTAGGCGAAAAGCTCGGTGGCTTCGGATTCTCGGTGAAGAAGAAATAATAACATCTTGCCTTTATTGCGTAATAGTGTTAATATTTGTACGGCGTATTAACAAATTGCCAATAAGTTATTTGCTGTATAAATGGATTTTTATGGACACTCAAAAGCATTATGCAACTATTGATAAACCATGGATGAAATACTATGACATGGTTTCCGATAATGACAATCCTCCTAAATGCACCCTATACGAACTTGTAAAAGAAAGATGCAAAAAGCTGCATTTTGAAAATAAAACAGCTTTGTTTTATTACGGAACTGAAATATCCTTTAAGAAAATGTTCGAAATCATCGAACAGTATTCTGCCGCTTTTGCCCTCATCGGAGTAAAAAAGGGTGAAATCGTATCTCTTATCGCACCTCCCATGCCTGAGAGCATCTGCACTATTTATGCGCTTAATAGAATAGGCGCAGTCGCAAATATTATCGACCCGCGTACTGACGGACCGCACACAAGAGAATTTATCAAGAAAGCAGGTTCGAGGGTTCTTGTAACGCTTGAAATGTGTTTTTTGCATGTAGAAAAGCATCTTGACGAGCTTGGTCTCGATTATGTGATCTGCGAAGATCCTTCCGCCTCGCTTCCGCCTCTCAAGCGTTTCGCTTATAACCTGAAAAGTAAAAAATGCGATATTCCGTATGATGGTAAGCGCGTAATACGGAATGCGGACTTCTTTAAATTTGCAGAAGGCAAGTCCGTTGAAAGGGTTAAATATGAACCCGATATGCCCGCCGTAATCACACGCACCGGCGGAACCACCGGTATATCAAAGGGTGTTGTTCTCACAAATGACAGTATGAATGCTGTCGCAGCCAATTTTTATCTTACTATTCCGGAACGAACTTATGGGGCAGACTCTTCAGAATCTTTTCTTAATTTCGTACCTCTTGCCGCTTCATACGGAATAGTAGTATCTACCCATATGTCCATGACTATGGGATTTAAAAATATTATGATTCCGAAATTTAATCCGGATAGGTTTGATAAATTAGTACTTTGTTTTAAGCCTCGTCACATCATCGGCGTTCCTGTAGTATATGAAAAGCTTATATACTCTCCGAAAATAAAAGGTAAAGATCTTTCTTTTATTGAAACTATGGCTGCCGGCGGTGATTCCGCAAGCGAATCACTTGAAGATAAACTTGATGAGTTCAGAATAAAGCATAATATAAAATACCCTATTGCCCAAGGTTACGGACTCAGTGAAGTATCATCAGCATGTTCTTTTGGCTTTCATAGTGTTCACAAAAAAGGGAGCGTAGGAATTCCCTGCTACTTTAATACAATTGCAGCATTTGAACCCGGTACGAAAAATGAACTTCCGATAGGGGAAGTCGGTGAGATCTGCATATCCGGTCCGACTCTTATGAAAGAATATCTTGATGAGCCGGTAGAAACCGCTGATGTTATGTGGGCTCACAGTGATGGGCGCAAATGGATTCACAGCGGTGACCTTGGATACATTGATGAAGATGGCTTCCTATTCATCGTAGGACGTATCAAGCGCTCTATCATTCGCATGGACGGTCATAAGGTATTTCCTTTGCAACTTGAAAAAATTGTTTTGCAGCATCCTGCTATTGAAAACTGCGCGGTAATAGGAGTGCGTGACAAAGATTATTCTTCTGCATGCCATTTGCCTCTTATATGCGCAGAGCTTAATAATCCGAGTGCCGATAAAGGCACCATCGCCGGCGAACTGATGCAGTTATGTAAGGACAGTATTGAAAAGCGTTCTCTTCCGGTAGGTGTGGTATTTGTTGATAAGATACCTCTGACCGGTCTTATGAAAAATGATTACAAGGCGCTTGAAGCAGAATACGAAAATTACGATTACAAATAATCCGAAATAATAAAACTTTTCTGTAACAAATAAGGCCGTGCAAGTTGCACGGCCTAACTGATTATTTTATATAATTAATACTCTGAAATTTTACCGGTGGAGTAATTATACATAAAGTATGTTGTTGCCCCTGAGCTATCACTCACGCGAACATAGATTGTGCCGGGTCTGGTGGATGTTGAATAATTGCTGCCGTTTGTCCATCTGACTCCGTTTGTAGAATACTGAACATTTGAGATTGTAACTCTGGGAATACTGCTCTCTGCTGCAATACTTACCTTATAAGTAGTAGTGGTAAAGAAGAACAGGAATCTGGAGGTGCTCGTCTCAACATTTACCTTCGCAGTGATTTCGCCTTCGGGAGCGTCTTCGATGCTACGTATATCTCCGCATTTAGTGCAGCGTGTAACAAGCTTCTTTACTCCGTCGATTGTCTCAATCTTAGCTTCTCCCGGCGTATGTCCGGTAGGCTCTGTTGTATTGTGTGTACGCACTAATTCAATTCCGCAGGTATCGCAGTAAACTGCTTCATCATATGAACCGCCCACGGTACAGGTTGCAGCCTTTTCATTCTCGGTAACAGGTGTTCCGTGAACATGCGCACCGGTCGGCTCAGTGATGTGATGAGTGCGCACAAGCTCTTCACCGCATTTCTCGCAATAGATTACTTCATCATATGAACCATAGCTGCTGCAGGTTTCCGCCTGCTCATTTTCAATCACAGAAGCTGCCGCTTCATGTGATCCGCCTTCTGACATCTGATAGAACTCCGCGGTCGCATTTGTCTTAGATGTAGACATCGTAAGCTTATTGTTGCTGCAGGTCAGGTAATAAGTTGTTATACGTCCGAACAGCCAGAAGCCGCTGTTTCTTACGCTTATGCTGAAGCAACCATTATTATATCTCCAGTCGCAGGCGGTGTTGCGACGTGAAAGTGAACTGCCTGAAGACCACAGATACTGGCCATTTGAATCTTTAATCGTCCAGTATTCGCCGTCTTTTGCAAATGTAAACTCTCCCATATCTTTTCCGTTCAGGAAGAGATTAAGTTTACCTTCTGTCAGATCAACCTTCTGAGAAACAACGCATTCGCCTTCCTCAACATTCTTATATGTTACAGTTGCTTCAACATTGTTTTTGCCCATTACACCGGCAACTGCATCTGTATCCGGTGTGTAACCTGTAATTTCAGGGGATTTGATATTATATTTGCTGCCGATCTCAACTTTGTCGGTATAATCCTCGTAAGCTTCCGTTCCGTCTGAGTATACATAATGAACTGTAATGGCATTCATCATACCGTCAATCTTTTCGCGAATATTTTCGTCGAAAGCTTCAACAACTGCTCTGTACTTCACATCAAGTCCGCGAGGGCAAGGATGCGCACCGAAGCCACGAGCTGCATTGCCCATACGAAGTGCCATATGCAGTGCTGTATAGTCTTCATCAGTAGCGTTCTCCGGGTCAGTAATCACACGTATCAAATCTTCATATCCAAACCCTTCTTGTATATTAAGTAAAAGGTCAAGAGAGGTTGTACGATATGTTGCGGCTTTCAGGCAGGTGTCTTTCCAACCGCCGATGAATGAATCTGCTGCTTCAAGAATGTCGAGCTGATACTGCTTAGCCGTACCTGCAGCTTCAGCCTGGCGAGCATTTGCAAGTACATCGCTATTGATTTCAAGCCAAGGCATACCATAAGTCAATATGCTCTCGTCAAGTAAGCTGTCGCAATCGCCAAAGAAAGTTGCAGGTGGATTCCACATCTCTAAGAAAAACGCTTCAACGGACTCAAGATAATTTGCTCCGTAGAAATCGTTATATGCGCGTTCCGAACCATATCTTTCTTCTATGTACTCATATACCAGCTTGTCAAAGACGCTAAGCATCGTCAGGTAGTTGCCGTCTTCGTCAACTATCCTGTTCCCTTGTTCGTCAGGCGCTATCAGTAAAAACATATCGAAGAAATAATCCAATGCCGCCACTCCGTATGTAGCAGCAGCGTATTCTCTAAACTCTGCAAAACCTGCAGGAAGCTTGGGATACTCCACTCCGAGCAGTCCGCCCATTCCGAGGAGTGAACTGTCAATCAGAGCTTCAGCGTCAGCGCTTAAATCATCGGGATAGAAATACAGCTCATCAGCAAATGAAGTTACATCTCCGTCGTATTCAGCAATTGTGTACATATTACGGCAAGGACTCTTCTTTGCCATATAGTTGTTCAGATAATCCATCAAATCATCAAGCAGGTCTGAATAGCAAATCTTGATGCCGCCGATGGTAACATACATTTCTTTGTGAGGATTAATGAGCGGAAGAAGAATTATCTGCACATCGGGATTGAGCTCCTTGATAGCCGCTATGCAACTATCGCTGTAAGCCATGTATGACAGGCATGCATATAAGAAGTGTTCTATGGTGGAATTATCCATGCCTAATAAATAAGCAGATGTATTTAAAATTGAACGAAGTGATATAATTTCATCATAATATGCGCTGCTCTTCATCAGATCGGTGTATTCTTCATTTTCATCATGAAGATCTGACAGCCAGGTACCGAAATAGTTCTCTCCGATATCAAAAGTAATTACATCGGCATTTTTTATGGCATCGATGTAGTAATCGCTCATATCGGCAAATGTATCAAACAGGTATATGTCCGGGCTCTGTTCTTCGTCAGTATCATACTCTTTTGTCCACCAGCCGATATGCTTGCGGGCGCCCCTGGTCATACTGTCGAAGTCAAAAGTCTCCGGCTTAAGAAAAGCGTATACTTCATCAGGCTGCAGGCCCTGTATGGTAAGATCATTGAAATTAACCTTTCCGTTAAAGCCGGCCTGTAAATAATTTGCAAACTTTTTAATGTAGGAATACTCAGATGATCCTTTCCAACCGCAGAAATGGCCTTGTAACGGGTCTTCATTGTAATCAAGGAACATGTAACCCTGAGACATGGAGTCACCGAGCGCAACATAGTTGAGAGTCTTCTCTTCAGCCAGTGCGGTAACACATGTCGGCAGAACCATGCACACTGCAAGCAGCAGCGCAATCACTCTCTTGTGCATTTTCATAAAAATACCTCCAAAAAATATAACAGTCTATCCCTCTGATAGGCTGTTATATTGTCACATATTTTTACAAAAATGTCAATACTTTAACAAATACACATAGATATTTACATTTCGTTGTTGTCTTCGACTTTTTGCTTCTTTCCGATTAAAGGTTCAAATGCGACGGCGATAATCAGTATTGCTCCGATTGTTGATAAAACGGAAAGCTCTTCGCCGAGGAAAATGCAGGATGTGATAATGCCTATAACCGGCTCAAGATATCCGTATACCGCAATCTGCTCAAATGTAATATGCGTCAGCGCATCGAAGTAGAGAATATATGCAAAGCCTGTCGAAACTGCACCGATAATGAGCAGACATATGAGCGAACGTCTGTCAAGCTGTTGCGGGAAGCCGCCCTTCGCAGCAACAAAAGGTATCATGGTAATTGCTGCTGAAAGAAGCTGAACCGCCGATTTCTCCATGGGCTTGATATCTTTCATCTTGCGGTTGAAAATAACCATGATTACAAAACAGCCGGCAGCACCAAGGCCGTAGCCTGCAGCTTCAAGCGAAGCCGCTCCGTCAGCTTCCAGCACTCCGGATATCAGAAGAAGACCTGCCAATGATATGCCAACACATATCATCTGCCTGGGTGTGATTTTGTCTTTGAAAACTATTGGGGAAATAATAATAAGGATAATCGGCGCAAGGTAGTTGCACAGCGTAGCGATTGACACGGCTATCTTGAATCCATTGAAAAGCAGTGCCCAGTTCAGCCCAAGCGCAATACCGGATAAAACCAGCAAGGGGAAATTTTTCCTGATAGAATCAAACTGGATTTTGCGTCCGCGGATAAAAAATGACAATACAATAACCGCAAAACCTATAAGGCCACGCGACATTGCAATATACTCGGAAGATGCATCTATATAATTGACTAAAAGTCCGTTGCAGCCGTACAGAACAATGGCGATAAGATATTTTAGCAGAAAGTTTCCGCGCTTCATATTAGCTCCGAAAAATAGTATTTTAAAAATAATATCACTGATTTGACAAATATGCTATAGGCGGGTTTGTCTTTTTATTGAAAATAAAGTAAAATGTAAATATGCAGACACATGAAGTTGCTGATTTTTTTAATAAACTTGCGCCTACATGGGACGATACAAATGTGCAGTCAAAGGATGTGCTCTCTTCTATCATAGGGAGCCTTGATCTTTCATGCGATATGTCCGTGCTCGATGTCGGATGCGGAACCGGTGTGCTGTTCCCGTATTTTCAAAAATACGAGGTAACTATCTGCGGAATCGATATCTCATCCGAAATGATTAAAATCGCAGAAGCAAAATATCCTGACTCAGGCATTACACTGATATGCGCCGATGCCGAAATATATCATTTCGAAAAATGCTTTGACCGCATCATCTTATATAACTGTTTTCCGCATTTTGCGAGTCCTGCAGACTTATTTGCGAATTTGTGCAAGCATCTGGTGCCCGGCGGCAGGCTCACAATCGCGCACGGTACGTCGCGCGATGTAATTAATGCATGTCATAAAAATGTCTTAAGTGTCTCGCATGAGCTTTTGCCGGCAGTCGAGCTCGCAGCGCAGCTTTCAGAATATTTGCAAGTAGATACCACGATTGATAATGATAAGATGTACGTGGTAAGTGGCCGGAAATAATCCAATAAAAAACAGGCGCTCAGGCGTCTGTTTCTTTAAGCATTTCTTCTACGAAATCATTCCACAATTTATTATAGGCCTTCAGCGAATTTGCCTTTGATACTTCATCGAGTCCACTGTAAACTATCGAATTAATGCCGAGTTGCTTCACATCAGCAAGCGACAAATCCCAACCGATAACCGCTGCAAAAAAGTCATCTGTGAGCGTCTCATGTTCCATATAAGCGGGGTCATCCGAGGAAAGCTCTATGGACGCGCCCGACTTCAAGTACTCCGTCGCAGGATGATTGCGGATGTCCCTGGTGTAACCGAGTGCCTGATTACTGATGGGGCACACTTCAAGGCAAATCTCCGCCTTTACATAACGCTCATGAAGATCCGGAAAGCGGTACAGATTCAGTCCGTGACCCACACGTGAAACCCCAAGCAGATACGCATCGATAAGATTCTCATTTGTAGCCGCAAGGCTCTCTCCGCAGTGGATATAAAGATTCATTGACGGGAACTGCCTTCTGACGGCAAGAAGCATCGGGACAAATGCCGAAAGCGGCAGGCTGGTGTCTTCTTCATTCACAAGATCAAATCCGATAACAAAATCAACCGGACGCGTCGGATCACTCTCATCCTTAATCATCTCCTGCACGTATGCGGTATTCAGGAAACATTTCTTGGTAAATGCAATATCCTCGCTGTCCGCCTTCACTCCTGCGCCGATTACGCGCACGGTAAAATACGGATAGTCTTTCTTAACGTCATAGTATGCCTTGCGAATGACCTTCAGATAGTCGGCGCTCTCATCAATGCTGTCTGTCAGCATGAGGTGAATCTCAACATGCATTATGCCCTTGCGGCAATAATACCTGAATGTGTAATCATAATATTCTGCGGCAAATGAAGGGTTGCTCGACAGGCATGCGTGACGGTTGAACAGCTCTTCAAAATACGCCCAGATGCCGCCTTCATAACCCTCTCCGCTCAGTACGGTCCAGTTATATATGATTTCATCTTCGGAGTAATAGCCGCTGTTCATAGCCTCAAAAAAGCGCATATACCCATCGGGTACGGCCTCGCCTTCGGCAACGACCTGCAAATCATAATTTTTTCGGTCTGCATTTATGCACATCTCAGGGCGGTTTTTAAGAAGCTTTATCAGCTCGCACGCAGGAAGAAGCGACATATCATGTACATGAAGATCTGCGCCTTTAGGAAGCCGTGAGCAGAATTCATAGAGCCGCGAAGAAATTAATTTCTTGTCCGATAGCGTGGGAATATCATACGGAACTTTTCCTCCGCATTCTTTAATGTATTCTGCTTTTATCTGAGAGAGATACTGATCAAGCCGCTCTTCATCCTCGCGGAGGACAAGCCCCAGCAGGTTTTTATTTGCGGATATCAGTTCTTCTCTCTTCAATTCATATTCTTCTAAGGTCATTATCTGTCCTCTTATCTGCGGCGGTTAACCAAAAGTACCAGACGCAGAAGCTGAAGAATCGCTGATGCGAGCGCCGCCACATAAGTCATGGCTGCGGCTCTAAGCACCTTGCGCGCTCCTTGCATATCTTCCGCATAAAGCAAATGTTTCTCGTCCAATATCTTGAGTGCCCTGCGGGAGGCGTTAAACTCGACCGGCAAAGTTATAAGCTGAAACAGAACTACAAATACAAAGAGTACTACACCGATCTGAGCTATCTTAGGTAAACCGAATAACAGACCTATAATCAGTATCGGCCATGAAAGCTTGGAGCCGATATTTGCCACAGGAACTGACAGGCTGCGGAGCTTCAGCGGGCCGTAGCCTTGCTTATGCTGAATCGCGTGTCCGCACTCATGCGCCGCTACTCCTATCGCAGCAACGGAGGTTGAATTATACACGCTGTCAGACAGGCGTAGAACTTTTTCGTTCGGCGAATAATGGTCCGTAAGGTTGCCGGATACATGCTCGATGCGCACATCGGTAATGCCCGCCATCTCAAGCATCTTTTGAGCAACTTCATTTGAAGTAAAGCCCTTCGCGCTCCTGACTTTATTGTATTTATTGAATGCGGAATTTACAGCTGCGGAAGCAAGCATGCTGAGGGCAGCGCCGATTAATACCAATATGTAAGTTGAATCCCAGAACATAATAATCTCCTTTTAGATGATTATATCATACAAATCCGGCAAATGCATAAAAAATGGTAATATCATCCATCCCTTAGGTTAAGTAATAATATACATGATATCTCTTGACAAATATCATGGTATTGATTGAAAATAGTATTACTATAAGGAGAGTTTTGTATGTGGTTTTCTTGTGCGGTTTTAACAACGCTTCTATGGGGGCTGGCTGAGCTTTTTTACAAAAAAGGCGCCGACCCTTCCGAAAAGTATGCGCACCTTAAGACCTGCATCCTGGTCGGAGCGGTCATGGGCATTCACGCGCTTTCCACGCTGCTGACTCAGGATATTTCGTATTCATTTGAAAACCTGCTCAGGTATCTCCCGGTTTCTTTGCTCTATATCATCTCAATGGCGCTTTCATTTTTCGGAATGAGATTTGTAGAGGAGTCCATATCCGATCCGCTTGAAAATACCTCGGGTGCAATATGCTCTATCTTGTGCGTGGTTATACTGGGCAAGACAATTTCGCTTCCTTCTGCTTTCGCAATCGGTTTAATCGTAATCGGAATTGTCGGAACCTGCGTGCTTGAACATCGCGGCGAATCCGGGCGCGAAAAAAGGCTCGGCAAAAAGCTGGCGATTATCGCCTTTGCAATGCCATTTGCCTACGCACTGCTTGACGCCTTCGGCAGCTTCCTGGATGTGTTCTATCTCGATGATCCGGCGCTTACGCCTCTTATCGGAGTTACTGAAGAAACCATAGAAGCCGTGGCAAATACTTCCTACGAGCTTACATTTGCGGCATGCGCGTTAATTCTTTTCATTTTCATGAAGATTAAGAAAGTGCCGTTTAATCTTCCGAAGCAGAAAGATAAATGCATCGCTGCAGTATGCGAAACTGCAGGGCAATTTACTTATGTCTACGCAATGAGCGGCAACGGCGCAATTGCGGCACCTGTTATATCTTCAGTCTGCGTAGTATCTGTTGTGCTGTCACGCATATTCTTAAAAGAACGGCTCTCCCACCGCCAGTATGCATTTATAATTCTGGTAATTATGGGTATTATAATACTGGCAACAATTGAGGGAGATTAATTACCTCTAAGATAAAATTATTTGCGCATAATAATAGGCCGTATGCGAATTGCATACGGCCTTAATGTTATAAATGTTATCAGAACAGATTCTTCTCTGTTTCCTTATCAAATACATGGATAAGTTCAGGTCTGAATGAGTACTTGATTTCCTTATGTGTTCCGTGAATTGCATTAACGTCGATATCAGCAGTAGGAACTACGATAACGATGTCCTTGCCTTCAGTGTTAACATGCAGATGAAGCTCGCTGCCCATAAGCTCAGATACATCAAGCTTAGCAGGGATACCGTCATCAGCAAGAACGATATGAACAGGTCTTACACCGAGAACTACATCTGAAGGAATGTTGTCCTTATTCTTAAGGGCTTCCTGCTTGTCTTCCGGAAGCTTGAATGATGCGCCGAAGGTAGATACATAGTATCCGTCTTCCTTCTTCTCAAGCTTGCCATCGAAGAAGTTCATCTGAGGTGAACCGATGAATCCTGCTACGAACAGGTTGTAAGGATGTGCAAATACTTCCTGAGGAGTGCCGATCTGCTGGATGAAGCCGTCCTTCATGATAACGATTCTGTCACCGAGAGTCATAGCCTCTACCTGGTCATGTGTAACATATACGAATGTAGTATTAATCTTCTCACGAAGCTTGATAATCTCAGCTCTCATCTGGTTACGCAGCTTAGCGTCCAGGTTGGAAAGAGGCTCATCCATAAGAAGAATCTTGGGGTTACGAACGATAGCACGTCCGATAGCAACTCTCTGGCGCTGACCGCCTGACAGAGCCTTCGGCTTACGATCGAGATACTGAGTGATATCGAGGATATCAGCAGCCTCACGTACCTTCTTATCGATCTCGTCCTTCGGAACCTTCTTCAGCTTAAGTGAGAAAGCCATATTTTCATAAACTGTCATGTGAGGATAAAGAGCATAGTTCTGGAATACCATTGCAATGTCTCTGTCCTTGGGCGGAACATCATTTACAAGCTTGCCGTCGATATACAGCTCACCTGATGAAATCTCTTCAAGTCCTGCTACCATACGAAGTGTGGTGGACTTTCCGCATCCTGAAGGGCCTACAAGAACGATGAATTCCTTGTCTGCAATGTCAAGGTTGAACTCCTGAACTGCAACTACGCCTTCCTCTGTAATCTGAAGATTTACTTTTCTTTCAGCAGCGGGATCAATTCCTCTTGCCTTTCTTCTCTTCTTCTTGTCTTTCGCAGATTCGTGAGGGTAGATCTTCTTCAGATTCACTAATTTTACTTCTGCCATGTTTCCTTAACTCTGATTGCAGTGACTCCTCATCTGCAACCTCGCAAAAGCCGAGCTTGGCTAATGCATTACGGCACATCTCCACGCTGCCGCACCGCGAGTCCTGCGGATATTTTTCCTCCTTTTCTTTTATCCCTCGTGTAGACTTGGTGGATCTATCACGGGCATATTAATATAAACTAATTGTACTAACTATATGAAAAAATTGCAAGCACTAATTGATATTATTATGCGGCACATAATTGAAATTATTACGCGGCACATTTAGCATAAGGCAAACATTGGAGCAGGGCCGTAGGCGAGTCGAGCCTAGCCGCCCGAGCGGAGAGCTCCCGTTTCGGTGGGAGTCGGAGCGAGTGGCGTTATAGGCGGCGAAGACGAGGTAGGCATCGCGACACGTTTGCCGTTGCTAATGTGCCGCGATAATGATGTAAAAAAACAGGCCGGCGATGTACCCGCCAGCCTGCAAAAAATCAATTATTAAAGTTTAAGCTTGATGGTATTAACCCCATCGGTATAACTGTGTTCGTACTCCTTGGACTTCTTAAGAATAATCATAAGTCCAAGAGAATCACCGAAGGCATCATCGTCAGAAGCCTCAAGAATCTTCGCCGGATCAAATTCAGGACCCGGACTGATAAATGTAAGCTCGCAAGATCTGTCATCTTCAGAGAACCCAACGTTAATCTTAATGTTAACATTATCATCAGGCAATCTCGAAAGCATTGCATATATCATCTCTTCAGTACATATCTGCAGACGATAACTCTCATTGTTAGAAAGACCGTAACGCATCGCAAATTGCTGAATAACACCATGAATCTCGATAAGGTCAAACTCTTTACTCGTAATCTCACAAGCAGTATGCTTCATCTTGCGAATGAAATCGATAGTCTTCTCACGCTGAGGATTCTCGAATATCTCTTCCGGAGTCCCCTGCTCATAGATACCGCCATCAGCAAGGAACACAATCCTGTCCGCAATCTGTCTTGCAAAGTTCATCTCATGAGTAACAATCATCATGGTAAGTCCTCTGCGTGAAAGGAGCCTGATGGTTGCGAGAACTTCACCGACCATGGTAGGATCAAGCGCACTGGTAGGCTCATCGAAGAGGATAATCTTCGGATCCATCATCATAGAACGGCAGATGGCAATACGCTGTTTCTGTCCACCTGAAAGTGCCTGTACGCGGCGGTTAGCCTTATCGGCAAGACCGACTGTAGCAAGAAGCTCAAGAGCTTTTTTCTCGGCATCTTCCTGAGACATGCCAAGCAGCTTCATAGGAGCTATGCAAAGATTCTCCATAACGTTCATATTGGAGAACAGTGCAAAGTCCTGATATACCATACCCATAGAGCGACGGATCTTACCTATATCAGCGCCCTCAGCGGTAATCTCCTGCCCATCTATAAAAATCTGACCGGAATCAGGCTTCTCAAGCATCTCAATTGAACGAAGAAGTACACTCTTGCCGCAGCCTGAACCACCGATGATAACTACTATCTCGCCTTCCTTAACGGTCATGTTAAGTCCGGTATAAATCTTATAATCTCCGAAGGCTTTATGCAGATCTCTAATCTCAATTACGTCCATATCAGCCTCCTATTCCCTGACGCTTTGCAGATATATAATCCGTCAGCGCAAATATTCCGGCTACAAGGTAGGCAATTCCGATATAGAGAATCATACCTGTAGTAATGAGAATCAGCGGCTGCATGGTGCGGCTGGAAATATTACTGATAACCTTTGTAAGATCGGTAATCGTAATATAGCTGACTACGCTGGTCCATTGAATCATATTGATAATAGTTGACTGGTATACAGGTTTTGCAATCTTCATAGCCTGCGGGAATATAACATATCTCATCGCCTGGAACTTTGTGAATCCGAGAGTCATGGCAGCTTCCGCCTCGCGATGATTAACCGCACCAATTGCCGAACGCAGCATCTCGGCAATATACGCGGCGGTATTTATGCCGAATGTTATAATCGCAACAACAACTGCATCGATTGATGAAGAAGCAAATACGCAGTAGTATAAGAGCATAAGAAGCATAGTAAGAGGTGAGCCGCGAAGTATAGCAATATATACACTTGCTATGCCGCTCAGAATCTTATTCTTGCTCATACGCATGGCGCATACAATGATACCGAGTATGGTACCCAGAATCAAAGCACATAAAGAGATTTCCAAGGTCACTTTGAGACCTTGGAAAATCGTCTTTGCTGCACCATCTACTATAAAAATTTGATGGATTTTTTCAAACATTATTTCAATTCAATGTATCCGGGCTGGCTACCGAAATAAGGTGATGTGAGAACAAGATCATCTGTAATATCAATGTTCTCAAACTCATGGATACTTGCATCCTGGTACTCTCTTGTGCATACCCAGAAGAGAACGTCTGCACTACCTGTTGCAATAGCGGTTGCTCTTGCTGCAGCGTTGATGGAAATAACTTCGAAGTTAACTTCTGCAATCTTAGCAATCTCTGCAAGAAGTGCTACGTTGAAGCCTGCAGGTACGCCTGCTGCTGATACATAATCAAGAGGCGGAAGGTCGCCGGTAACTGCAACCTTGATGGTGTCTGCTCCGGGGAATGTAGGAAGCGCAACAGGTGCGGGCTCTTCGCCGGTCTTGGTGTAATCATCAATATATTTAGCTACGAGATTGGAAATAATTCCCTGCTGTTTAAGCTGATTAAGAGTTTTATCAAGTAAATCAACTGTTGCCTGATTTTTGCTGAGAGCGCCCATGTGATAATTGAGCATTGAAGGCTTATCAGTAACAAGTGAGAACTTCATCTTTTCATTGCGAGTTTCGATATACTTACCAACACATTCAGGGATAATTCTTGCGATATCAATCTTTCCTGCTTCAAGAGCAAGAAGCATAGCATCCATTGAATCATAGAATGTCCATACATAAGCATCATCAGCTGCATTCATCTGCTCTGTGTCAGTTCCGAGTACAGTAAGTGTACCGGCTTTAATCTTATCAGAACCGGACTCACCACAGCCAACAAGCATTGTTACTGCCATTGCTATTGCCAGCATTAATGACAGCACTCTCTTAAAATTCTTCATAGTTGATCTCCTTTTTTCTAATACAATGGCTTTTCCCTCAAGCCTCGTTTTTATTCTATTAAAATGCGAGCACATTGTCAAGCGAACAGGACTTTATTAAATTGCTTTTTTAAGTACTTTTTCAATAATACCGCCCTACCGGATGGCAGGGCGGCAAATCGCTTATATTGCGGCTTATTTTTCTATTTCGTTCTTGTAAATATCCAGCACAGCGTTCTTTTCGGGGCTGTCCGGTGCTGAAAGCACAAGCTCCTTTACACCCTTTGATTTAAGCGCTGTATAAAGAATATCTTTATTGGCTTCTTCTAATATCTCAATGAAGCTCTTTCTGAACATATTTGACCGCGTTCTAAGCTCGGCATGCATTGCTTTTATCAGTTCAGCTCTTGCTGCAGGATAGCCTCCACCGTAAGGTACGGAAAATGCCTGCTCAAGCGTAAGTCTGAACTGCTCTTTGCCGGCAAGTCCCCAACCTCTGTTGAAAGGGAAACTGATGCAGTTACCTGCATTTACCTGCATATAGAGCCATGCTTCCAGCGGATCATATACCAGTCCGCATAAAACATTCGGATATGCAAGTACGCCGTTGATAAATCCTTGGCCTGTTCCGCAACCGCCTATCACAAAGTCAACCGCGTTGATATTAAGCAGTATTCCTGCGATAGTAGACGTATGGAGAAAGTTGAGGGTGTCTTCTCCTTCTTCGTCACGCATTCCAAGCTGATAGGCTTCATGACCTTCAAGTCCTGAAACAACTTCCCACGCTTCTTTTGCGTGATGCTTTGTGGAACCTTCCATAATCAATGCAATTTTCATAAAACAAATCTTCCTTTAATTTATATTAGACCAAACCCCAGGTCGCGGGAATCGGAAGAACCAGTGCAAGGATGATTGCAATTGCGAAAATAACTAATGAGCAAATCATCTGGCTGGTAGTGTAAGTCTTAAGACCGCCGCTTACTTTAAGTCCTGAAAGGTTAGCAGTTACCCAGAAAGCAGAGTCGTTCAGATGTCCGGGACCCATTCCACCGCTGAGACATGCAACAGCGAGGAAGAAAGGATGAATGCTGAGTCCGCCGGCAAATGATGCCATAATCTGCATTGTGGTAATTCCCGCAACAGTTCCTGAACCTTGAGCAACCTTGAATATGAATGCAATAACAAATCCTACAACCATCAGAGCGATTCCGCCTGAAGTTCCGGATATGCCAAGCGAATCAACAAGTGTCTGTCCGATGTTGGTAGCTCCGATAACAGAACCGAAAGCGCCGCCTGCAGCAGTAACGAATGCAGCAATACCACTGGCCTTAAGGGCATTATTTCCAACAGCGTCAAGAGCTTTTCTGCCGATTGCCTTATAGCATACCACATATGCTGCAAGAACACCAATAAGTAATGCGGGAAGACGGCTTCCGAGCAATGTGAGTATCATAGGCGGCTCGTCAAAGAACATATTTCCGAAGGTTCCGAGGAGGATGCAAACAAGCGGAAGTATGATGGGAAGCATAGCTGCCCAGAATGACGGAGCGTTCTCATTAGTAGTATCCTGGATCTCAATCTGTGCAGAATGATCAATATCAGAATCTTTGAAGAATCCCTTGTCGAGAATCAGGTGATATATCTTCATAACGATTATCATAGCAACAAGACCTATGATAATGCCGCCGATCAACTGAATTCCGAGGTCATAACCGAAGATGCCGGGGGCGGCAAGAGGGTTAGGTGTAGGCGGAACAAGTACGTGTGCGATACATCCGCCGATTGAAATATCACCTACGATATAAGCGATATTTTTATTGATTTTCTTTGATATCTGAAGTCCGATAGGAATGAGGATGATGAAAGTAATATCAAAGAATACGGGTATAGACAGAATAAATGCGGTAATTGCTACAGCATACAGTGACTTGTCTTCAGGGAAGACCTTAATCATTGTATTAGCTATTACATTGGCTCCACCTGACTTACTAAGCAGCTCGCCTATGATAACGCCGAATATGATAGAAACGCCCATACTCGTCATAGTGCTGCCGAAGCCACTGCCAATATAATTTACCGTTTCCATCCACCCAAGTCCGCATGAAACGCCCATGTATAAGCTTGCAATAACAAGACCTACAACTGCGTTGAGTTTAAATACCATGATGCAGACTAGAATGATGGCAATTGATATTGCCAGATTCAAAAGCAACAAACCACTACTCATCTTTTTGTCTCCTTTTCTTTTTCTTCAAGGTAAGCCTTTGTCTTGCGTAATGCATCTTCCGCGTGCTTACGGTAACCCTTCTGATCCCAATAGCCTGTGTTGGGTATTTCGATACCGTACACTGACCAATCTTTCATGGCTGCCATACGAGCTATATCCACGACACCCTCTCCGGGATATAATCTGCCCTCTCTGGCAGTATGTGCAAGCGCTTCGGGATCTTCAGGATATCCTTCAGGCGCATCGCAAATATGCAGGCAATATGCCAATTCATCCGGCATGTTCGCAAGATCCTCCCAAGGGATTCTGGATCTGTGGAAATGCAATGTATCAACAATAATGCTTGCATTTTTACATCCTGCATTCTGAAGCAATTCCTGTGCTTCCTTAATATCTGTAACCTGTGCCCAGGTAACAAATTCCAAATCAATATTCTGTCCGTACCCTGCGGCTATCTCACACAACTTCGCAAACTGGTCGCAGGCAAATGCCTTGTCTTTCGACCAAATATTTGATAATACGTGTTTTACTCCAAGCTCAGCTGCAGCTTCAAGGAACGGTGCATAGCGGCTTACGTCCTTGCCGTCATTTACGGTTGCATTCTCGATGGATTCAAATGTAATACCGCTACGCTCTATTGCGTGTTTCGTGTCGAGAAAAAGTCTTCTGTCAGTTGAAATGTCGAAGGTTTTTTCTCCAGGTAAACCCATCGGAATCGTTCTGGCATCAATGCAGTCATATCCGGCAGCTGCCGCTATGTCTATCATCTCTGCCGGCGAAGTGCTTCCGGTAGTTAGATATACCAGTGAATATCTGGGGTTCATTTTTTCTCTCCTCCTTCAAGATATTTCTTTGTAACCATCAATGCGTCTGTAACAAATTTCTGTAATCCCATTTCTTGAATCTGAACTTTGTTGGGAATCTCAATACCGCGGACTACCGAAGATGGCAAGCGATTAACAATGCCCTTTATATCTATGGCGCCTGTTCCAGGTACCAGTCTTTCTTCAAGTCCCGTACGTATGAGTTCGTCACCTTTCGGTATTTCGGCCTGTGCATCACACATGTGAATGTAGCGAAACCATGCGTCGGGCAGGCCGTTAAGATCTTCGGGCACATTACCGGAACGATAGAAATGAATCGTATCTACAACTATCCCCTGGTTCTTGCAATTTGTCTTGTAAAGAAGCTCCGCTGCTTCCTTAATTCCGGGAACTGCCGACCAGGTTACTATCTCAAGATTTATATCTATGTCATACGGCTGTGCGAGTTCGCATAGTTCAGCGAATTTTTCAGTATAAAAGGCCTTATCCGGAGTCCAAATATTGGTGAGTACGTGATTTACTCCGAGTTCTTTCATCGCGGCAAGATCCCGCTCATAATTTTTAACGTCTACGCCTTCAAATATTCGTGCATTTTCAACGTCATTTATAATTACGCCTTCCCCTTCGGCCGTGCGCTTGGTTTCACGAAGTAATTCCGGATCATCGGCCAGGGCAAAAGGCTTATTACCAGTCACGGATTCTTTTACAGAATCCACCTTGACCGATGTCCGTGTCGGAATTCCTCGCAGGCTTACGCAATCAAATCCTGCATATGCTGCAATTTTTATTAATTCTGTCGGAGGGGTTAGCGAACTTGTTAAATGCACTAATGAATACTTGGCCATTTTCTTCCTTTCGTAGCCTTATCAAAAGCCACTTATGCAGTTTGATGATTATATGATAATCATTTGTTTTTCGTAGCAAAAGAGGTCATTTTGTCATAGTGATTAAAGAATCGTGCTATCTTTTTTTGTGACAAACTTGCTTATATCAGTATCTTTTGTTATATAAATACAGTTTTCTGCTACATGGTTAAAATAATTAATTTAATTTGCTTGCATTACGTTGTATAATCATTATGCATAGGAAAAGGAGTATCTATGGAATTCTTACCTTTTGAACAAAATGAGGAATCAATTTTTCTTGATAATGAAACTGCGCAGGTCATGAAAATCGTGCATTCATACGGACAGGCAAGCTGGACTCTCCCCTCTCATTCGCACCCGGATCAAGCTGAGCTATTATATGTTGACGGCGGAAAAGGAATATACACAGTTGATAATTATCCTTATCACGTCAGCAAGGGAGATATCGTAATATTTAACAGTAATGTTGTGCATTCTCTTGAATCCGATTATCACGAACCTCTTGATGTATGGTCTTGTGCAGTCAGAGGTTTTCAGATAAAAGGGCTGCCCGCCAATCATGTATTACCCGCAGGAGCTACACCTGTTTATACGACAGGTGAGCGCGGTCCTCATTTTCTTGCTATCTATCAAGAGATATTAAAGCAAAGGCAAGCTGCCGAGCCCGGCTATAACAGCGTTTGCAATTTTCTTGCAAATGCTCTTCTTACCTTATGTTTTCAGCTTTCGCACAACTCTTCCATTGAGGAGTTCAAGGCTGTTCGTTCATTGGCAACGGAAGTTCTGCAATATATTGATCACCACTATAATGAGCCTCTGTCCATGACGTCACTTGCAAAAGAGTTCCATATCAGCTCAAGCAGGTTGAGTCACATCATGAGTGAAACCTTCCACGTTTCTCCGATTAACTACTTAATTGATAAGCGTATCAGGCAGGCACAATGGGAGCTCGTATCAACAAACTATTCAATCAAAGACATAGCTGAACATGTCGGATATGATAACACTTACCATTTCTGCAACCTCTTTGTCAGCCGAACAGGTCTATCTCCATCCGAGCTTCGGGAGCGGTACACTCTTCAAAATAAAGGAAAGAATAAATCCAAATAAATAAAAAGGATGTCTGCTTGGACATCCTTTCTTTTATTTCTCCGCCATCTTATCGATGACTTCTTTTACCTCGTGCCAGTTGTGCACTCGTATAAAACCATTGGCTTCATCATCTATATTACGATTGTAGGTTGTGTCATACAAAACCTTCGCGTAGGATCCGCCTATCAGATTATGTATGCCGTCATCAATCAGTACGTCGGCTTTGATAAGCTGTTTGTGCGTTGTGATGATAACGTTGTCCCAGGAAAGAAACGGGAAATATCTGAAAAGCAGGTCGTGCATCTTCTCTGGCAGGGTCTCGTGATTAGATGCCGAGACAATATAGACTTCATGGCCGTCAGCAATGAACTCCTGCAATACTTCCGCTGCATACGGAATGGGCTTGACCTCGCCCCAGACAGAGCCGTCATTCAATATGTCTTTTATCTGATCCATGGACAGTCCGGGATAAGCTTCATCTATGTCCCAGCTTGTAAGATCGCTTGGCTTAACATCGTAGCCGTATTTCTTATTTACTCTATCGAGCCAAACCGTAAGCAAGTCTTCAATTGTGCCGTCCATATCGACTAAAATAACCAGTTTCTTCATATGCACCTCATTAATAACTATATAATATGTACTGACCATCGGTCAACAAAATAAGAATAATAAATCAACTGTCCAATAAACAGGAAAAGTGATATAATTATTTGCAAATGTTACTGTTTATCTAAGGAGATATTATGATATCACTACTGGCTTCATTTGCAGTATTAATTATCGGTTGGCTGGTATATGGCCGTTTTGTCGAAAAAATATTCGGTCCTGATGACCGCGAAACTCCGGCTATTTCAGTAAATGACGGTGTTGATTGCCTTCCTCTTAAAACGCCAAAGGCATTTCTTATTCAGCTCCTGAATATTGCCGGTACAGGTCCTATCTTCGGAGCTCTGATGGGAGCGCAGTTCGGTCCGGTAGTATTCTTATGGATTGTATTCGGATCAATACTCGGCGGTGCGGTGCATGACTACATGACCGGAATGATTTCCTGCAGACATGGCGGTCAGTCAATTGCGGAGCTTTCCGGAATATATCTCGGTACCTGGGCTAAATATATCATGCGTATTTTTTCGATAGTCCTTTTGGTTCTTGTAGGTACCGTATTTATTACGAGCCCCGCTGCGCTTCTTGCAAAGCTTACGCCGGACTTTTTAAATCCTACATTCTGGATTATAGTAATAGGAATTTATTACACACTTGCCACAATTCTTCCGATAGATAAATTAATCGGTAAACTCTATCCTGTGTTCGGAGTAGTTCTTATCATAATGGCAGCGGGTATTGCAGGCGTGCTGCTTTTCTCAGGCGATTACACAATCCCAGAGCTTACGCTTCAGAACCTTCATCCTGACGGAACCCCCGTCTGGCCGTTTATGTTTGTAACAGTAGCCTGCGGAGCAATATCCGGTTTCCATGCAACGCAGTCGCCACTGATATCAAAATGCATAACCTCAGAGAAGCACGGGCGAAATGTATTCTACGGAGCGATGATAGGTGAGGCAGTTATAGCTCTCGTATGGGCTGCTGCCGGAGTTGCATTCTATGAAAACACAGGTGGTCTCGCGCAGGCACTTACGAGCGTCGGTCAATCCGGAGTGGTATATGATATTTCTTTTGAACTGCTTGGCGTAGTCGGCGGAGCTCTTGCGGTAATCGGTGTGGTTATCTGCCCCGTATCATCAGGCGATACCGCATTTCGAAGTGCGCGTATGATTATCTCCGAATGGTCCGGACTGAATCAACAGCCTATAAGAAACCGACTTGCTATATCGCTTCCCCTTCTCGGCATAGGCTTAGTACTTACGCAGCTTGATTTCGGAGTACTGTGGAGATACTTCTCCTGGAGCAATCAGACACTTGCCATGATAGCTCTGTGGGTGGCTACGGCATATTTGTTAAAGAACAACAAGCTTAAAGCAGCATCTCTGGTTACCGCTCTGCCGGCTGCCTATATGTCAGCTGTCAGCATGACCTACATATTGATGGCACCGGAAGGATTTAAGCTTTCCTCTCATATAGCCTACCCCATCGGCATCGCATTTGCCGTTGCGCTTTTTGTGTTCTATATAGTAAAGGCTTGTAAAAAGTAATATTGCAATTTCCAATAAGTATAAGGGCCCGCCACTCGGCGGGTCCTTTTGCATATGCGACTTACTTATATTCTTTTTTCCATTGTTATTTTCATCGGCTGCATTCCGCATTTTTTATAAAATGCTATTGCGTCTTCGTTACAGCACCAGGCATTTAAAGTTACACTGTCAAGGTGTTCATTGCGAGCTTTTTCAAGAACAAACTCGTATAGCTTTTTCCCGATCCCGAGTCCTCTCTTCGGTTCATCGACGCATAAGTCATCTATATAGATTGACGAACCGGGATAAATCGTATTCGTCTCAATTCGATTCTGGTACTCACAGATTGCATAGCCCGCTACTGTACCGTCTTCATCTTCATACACAAAGACCGGGTGAATGGAATCGGATATAATATCAAATAACTCAGCATCTGTATACTTCTGAGTATCGGCTTTGAATATATCCGGTCTGCCTTTTGCATGGACCGTCAATATCTGTTTTAACAGATTAGATATCTGCGGTATATCTGAAGCTACAGCCTCTCGTATCAAATGCGTACCTCCGTTACTTCTCTATCAGTGTCGCGCGGCAGGGACCACCGTCCGCACCGGTCAGGTTGATAGGCGCACAATTCAGAAGATATACTCCGTCCGGAACCTTCTCAAGTCTAACGCCTTCAAGCAACACCACCTCTGCCGCAAGCAATACAAGGTGCACTTCTCTGGGGGAATCTTCAGGGCCGACGGTCTGCGATTCATTTCCCAGAAGATACGTCCCTGCTTCTGCAAACACCTTGGCTGCTTCGAGGGTGACTGTTGCTTTTCCACCAAGCAGGATTCTCTTAGCTGCCTCTGAATCAATCTCGCGGGCGCGTTCAAGTATATCTATAGCGTCTGCCTCAGTCACATCACCATCATGCTTTTCGACATAGGCAAGTCCGACAAATCTGTCAAGACTTACCTGATCTATGGTTTTCCCGTCTTGATAGAAATGGTACGGCGCATCCACATGCGTTCCGTTGTGCGCACACATCGTAAATGATGTGAGATTATATGCATCACCATTCTCTATCTTGCATATCTCAAATTTTTCAGGACGTGAATCGCCGGGGAAACATTTGCATTCGAAAAGCGGTTGTGTAATATCGTAAATCATTGAAACTCCTTTATTTAACCATCTGCCATACGCCGTCGGTATCTTTTTTCAGAACCTCCTGATAGGCATTGTCATTTCTGTAGAGGGCTATTATCTCTGTCTCAGGATCAAGGCTGATAGTGAATTCTGACCTCGCTCCGATTGAGCCGTTAAATCCTCCGAAAGCAGAATAGCAATCAAGATACAGCTTGCCGCCCTGCTGCTGATGCTCTGTGACATCTCTGATAAATCCGGTAGAATTGCCGACCGCAACTTGTATTGTCATCTCAGAGCCATCTTCCGATACCGTGAAACTATTGATATATGCGGAAGATTCTTTTCTGAATCCGGGACCGATTAAAAAGGCACAGACAATAACTACAACAACTGCAAGAACAATTAATAGTATCTTTTTCATAAGTTCTCCTTCAGCCTTCTTTATTTCCAATCATCAATACTGTTAAGTTTTGTGGTTCCGTCGAAGGATAACAGATATAATGATTCCTCATTCTCATACATGCGGACAAATATTTCCTTTGCGTTCACATCGACAACTTCCGTGAATATTGATTCCCAGTAAGTGTTCAGTTTCTGTTTTTCTTCACGGGGCATGTCCGAAACTCCCGCATTCATTTGATTTATAAGTTTCCTTGCTTCGGGTTCAAATTCCGGATTCATAATAACGAAATACTTCGCCCAGCCGACTCCGCCGAGGTTTTCACTTCTCGGGTCAAAATAGTTTTCTTTGCATACATCGTAATCGAGATAGAAACTCGAGAACTGTACCTTGCGCATCAAGTCATACATATCGCTTCTGCTGTTTACATCATCGATATCTTCCTGCATCGCAATAAATCTTCCTTCACCGCCTTTTATATCCTGAATATAAAAGGCATCCTTATTAAGATAGAAATTAGTCTGTCCAAGGGCTTTTGTATCATATAGTTTGAGCCAGTCAAAGCTATCAATATCTTCTTCATCAATCCATATAACTTCATTTGAAGAAAACTCAAGCAGGCTTGAATGTCCCTGCGAATCGCTCACGAGGAAGCAAAAATTCCAATAATGATCCTGTGAATAAACATCTAATGAAGCAATATATTCTTTTGCCTCTTCAACAGTTGCACAGTTCTCGCCTATATAACGCGGCAGTTCATACATGTATACACGTTCGGATGACTCCGGGTTCGTGCCCTTGCATGCGAACTTGTCTTCGCCGTTAGTCCAGTATTCGCCATACCGCATATTTATTTCAACATGCAAGCCTGCGTCATTAAGAACGTCATCGCACAGGAAAGGAATGAGCTTGTAGAAATCGTCAGAGATTCCATTTGCCGCAATTTCATCCGGGTCGGGTGAAAAATCTCTATGTGAATATGCGAGACCGATGGTCTTGTATTTGCCGGCATTTGTGCGCACGATATATGCGCTCTTGAAAGAAATGTATAAATCCATATTTCTTCCGACGATGCGGCTACCGTCAATCATTTTTGTAATTGCCGAGCATCCTCCGTCCCAGTTATCATTTGTCTTGGCAAAAAATTCATCTGCGTAGTCATAATCAAGTTCGGTGTATTCATCGACCTCGTATATATATTTATCAAGTTGATGAAATTTTGATATTTTATTCTCAGAACAACCGGCCGCCGGAAGCAGCATACAAAGTGATAATAATAGTGCCAAAAATTTTTTCATATACAATCCTCTCCCAAAACTCCTAAAGACACAAAAATAATATTTATAGTATTATAACATATAGTAGGATAAATAATAGTAATAAAAAGTCGGTTATTATTATGATGGACTTTTATTTCATTTATCCATATAATGTAAGAAATAAGAAATAACGCCTACAGGAGACAAAATGAAAAACAAAAAAGCATTGCGTTCTATAGTCATATTTTTACTGTCCGGCATTGCATTTTTCCTGCTGACGATGCCGTTTCACAAGATACTCGCCGTATTTACGGTAACTGAAGTGCGACCGTCAGCCGTGCTGTATCCTTTCCTCGGTATCAGCTTCGGGTGGCCTGCCGCACTTGGAATAATGACTGCGAATTTTATCTCCGATGCCGTGAATGGTTATTCTGCGGCTATTCTCTTTGAGGGACTGCTTCCGCAACTATTATATGTTATCGTTCCGTATTATCTGTGGAACCGTATTATGCGTGGCGAAGATCATAAGCACCGCCTCGACTGCGTCGAGCGTGTACTAAAATATGCGTTTGTATGTCTTGTTTTTTCTTTGCTCAGTGCTTTTGGCGTCGGTGTGATTATGGCAATCAATTTCCACATAAATCCATTGCAAGCTTCACTGTTTGTACTACTGAACAACTTTGATATGGCAATCATCCTCGGATGTCCGCTCATGGTCATATCCAATCAGATAATCTCCCGCCGCGCAGGAACCGATCGAATTCTTACCCGCAATGAACAGATTATCATTATTACGGCAATAGTGCAGGTGCTTGGTATGGCGGCAGTGACGGCAATAGTATATACCGGTGGCAAAACAATCGGAACTTATGATATATGGAACACCATCTACATGATCGGTCTTGTACTTATCAATGCAACTATGCTGATTTCTCTCGGCTGCATGGTGCTATTCGGAAAAAAAGAGTGAGCTTTTGCCGCAAAAAAAGACCGGGTACAAAATAAATTGTGTCCGGTCTTTTTATTTGCTCTAACCTATCATTACATCTTGCTTTCAACTTCGGAAAGTTCCGGGACACTGCTGATGCCGCCGAAATTCTCGGTAGAAAGTCCTGCTGACGTGCAGGCAAATGTTGTAATGTCCGCAAGGTCAGACTCTGTGAGCTCTTGTGCGGGTTTCCCTTTGGCAAGGAAACGCGCCATGGCACTTCCGCCGAAGATGTCGCCTGCGCCTGTTGTATCAACAACCTTAACGCCCTTAAGGCAAGGTGTTATAACTGTGGCATTTGCATTACCCGCTATGCAGCCTTCCGCTCCGCATGTAACATATACAAGCTGTGCAGGGAACTCAGCAAGAATCTTCTTAAGGCCTTCTTCAGGAGTCAGCCCCCACAAAAATTCAACCTCATTGTCGCTGATTTTAACTACATCAGCAAGTTCCATACCTTTAATAATCTGCTCTTTTGCCTGCTCGGGACTATCCCAAAGGAGCTCGCGCAGATTCGGGTCGTAGCTTATAAGCTTGCCCTTTTCACGTGCGTAATGTATAGCCTTGTATGTAGCCTCGCGTGACGGCTCTGTTGTGAGCGACAGGGTACCGAAATGCATTACTTTTGCTTCGTCTATAAGATCGTATCTAACTTCATCAGATGTAAGGCAGGTATCTGCGCCTGGCTTTCTGGCAAATGAAAAGCTTCTGTCGCCATTCTCATCCAGCGTAACAAAAGCAAGCGTGGTAAATACACTCGCATCTTCTATAATGCCTGTCGTATCAATGCCGCTCTTTGCAAGAGTGCCTTTAAGCATCTTGCCAAATGCATCCTTTCCTACCTTGCCGATCATGGCGGTATTCATGCCGAACTTCTTAGCAGCAGCAAGGAAATTGGCCGGAGCTCCGCCCGGATGAGCTGCAAGTGTGGGATATCCGTCAACATCTTTAGATACCGATACAAAATCAATCAGTAATTCGCCTAATGCTAAAATATCTATCATACTCGTCCTCACAAGCTTGAATTTTTATTACAGTTTCTGGCAGAACTCGATCATTTCTCCTGCCGGTCCTTTAATCTTAAAGAATCTGACACCATTCCAGTAAGGAAGTGCTTCGATTCCGTTTGTTTCGATTCCGTAGCCGAGTTTCTGACACTCGTCATATACTGCTTCGATATCGGTGCAGTCAATTGAAAGATGGTCAATACTTCCTGATACTCCTGCGGGATTATCAAAGTCATAAATCTCCATTACGAGATTATCAAGCTTCATAAAGAAGCAATCTTTTCCGTTAGTCTGAGGAGTGTAATAATCTAAAGTAAAGCCAAGTGTCTCATAGAAAGCCTTTGCGTCTTTAGCTGATTTTACGGGAAGTCCGATATGCTGTATTCCGTTAAGATATTCTTTCATAATATTCTCCATTCGAAGGTGCCTGATTTTTATTTAATCTCGCGGGCAGGCTGCGTACCTGCCCGCTTAATATGTCCTATAATGTTTTAAGGATATCAGAAGCTGATAACAGCCTTGATGATGGTATCCTTTTCATTTGCACATCTGGTCATAGCCTCGTGCAGATCATCGAACTTGAACTCATGTGTTACAAGGTTGTCAAGTTTGATCTTGCCTGATGAAACTGCATCGATTTCCATAGGATAGGTGTTGCGATAACGGAAATCGCAGAGGAAATCAACTTCCTTGTTGATAGCAACGCTCATCGGGATCCTTGCAATGTCGTTTGCAGGATAACCTACGCATACGATCTTGCCGCCCATCTTAACTGCGTCAACTGCCTGCTGGTAGCATACGTCAGCACCTGAGGTCTCAACAACGATATCAACGCCCTTGCCGTCAGTTTCTTCGAGACATCTCTTAACAACATCATCATTCTTAGGATTAAGAGTAATATCTGCGCCGCACTCCTTAGCCTTGCCAAGACGTGCATCAGCGATATCGGTGATGATAACCTTGTTAACGCCCTTAGCCTTAAGAGCCATAGCAGTTACTATACCGATGCAGCCTGAACCAGTAATAAGAGCAGTCTGTCCGAGATGAGCATCAGCTCTGTTTGCAGCGTGGAAACCAACTGCCAGCGGCTCAAAAAGAGCGCCTTCTTTAGTTGATACATTGTCAGGGAGCTTGAAGCACTGATTCTCAGGATATGCAACATACTCCTGGAATACTCCGTCGTAAGGCGGTGTAGCAAAGAACTGCATCTCAGGGCAGAGATTGTAACGACCCTCTTTGCAGAACTCGCAGGTTCCGTCAACGATACCGGGCTCGATAGCGATGCGATCGCCTACTTTAAGATTCTTAACATCATCGCCTACAGCAACAACGCTTCCGCCGCACTCATGTCCGAGAACGAACGGGAATTCAACAACGAAATCACCGATAGCACCAGTCTCGAAATAGTGAAGATCACTTCCGCATACACCTACGTACTCAAGTTTAACAAGTACTTCGCCCTTCTTGGGTTCCGGAACCGGTCTTTCCTGAATCTCGATTTTCTTGAGTTCGGTCATAACGCCGACTTTCATCATTTTTTCCATATTAAACATTCCCCTTTCTAAGATGTGTAATATATTATTTTATTTTTATCTGAGGTTTTCAACCGCAGATTTTTCCGTTTCAAGGATTCTCTCGTATTTTGCGAGATAATCAAGGTAGCCTTTCTTCTCTTCGTCTGTAGCATCAATTGTGGTGCTTTCAAGACCCGCAAATACTTTGTTGTCCAGATAGTCCTCAAGCTTTTCATCGGGCTCTCTGTTGATTGCATACATTGCAAGAAGCGCCATACCGTAAGGACCGCCTTCGCCTGCGCTCTTAAGGCAGGTTACGGGAGCCTTCATAGCTGCTGACATGAATCTTTGCGCAACTCCTTCGGTCTTGAACATGCCGCCGTGACCTGTCAGTCTGTCAACCACTACGTTTTCATTTTCAAGAATGCGCATACCGATGGTAAGTGCTCCGAAAATCGAATAAATGTGTGACTTCATAAAGTTGGCCAGATTGAATTCGCTTTCTGCTTTGTAAACAACCATAGGACGGCCTTCTTCTGTAAGTCCGGTAACAGGCTCACCTGACAGATAGTTTACTACCATAACATCATCGCAATCATTTGCGCCCTTGAGGCTCTCTTTGTACAGAGCTTCAAATATCTGACCGTCGCTAAGCTCAAGGCCGGTAGCTTTTGTGAATTCGCGGAAAAGTCCTACCCAAGCGTCAAGCACGGAGGTACCGTTGTTGCAGTGAACCATAGCAACCGGCATTCCGCTGGGAGTTGTTACCATATCAATGTCCTTGTAGAGCTTGCTGAGCTGCTTTTCAAGAACTACCATGGCAAATATAGATGTTCCGCAGGAAACATTACCCGTTCTCGGACCTACGGCATTTGTTGCGGTCATGCCTGTTCCCGCATCACCTTCAGGAGGAACCATCTTAACACCTGCCTTGAATGTGCCGGTAGGATCAAGAAGCTTTGCGCCCTCTTCGGTAAGGCAGCCGGCGTCATCACCCGCAACAAGAACCTTGGGGATGATATCTCTTATCTTCCAAGGATAGCCCTTGTCCTCAACGAGCTTGTCGAATTTGTCCAGCATGTCCTGATCAAAGTCATTAGTAGTACTGTCGATAGGAAACATACCTGAAGCTTCGCCTACGCCGATTACTTTTTTGCCTGTGAGCAGGTAATGAATATAAGCTGCAAGTGTTGAGAAATATGCAAGTCTCTCAACATGCTCTTCGTTATTTAATATCGCCTGATACAGCTGAGAAATGCTCCAGCGAAGCGGAATATTAAAATTGAAAAGCTCTGTAAGAGTACCAACTGCTTCTACTGTATTAGTATTTCTCCATGTAAGGAACTTTGATATCTGGTTATCGTCCTTATCAAGCGGAACATAACCATGCATCATACCTGAGATACCGATGCAGCCAACGCTCTCAAGTTCAATGCCATAGAGCTCTTTAACATTTGCTGCCATGGAGCCGAAACTCTCCCTCACGCCGCGTACCGCATCGTCAAGATGGTATGTCCACAGACCGTCTTCAAGTCTGTTTTCCCAGTTAAATGCACCATTTGCGATAACTTCGTGGTTTTTGTTTATCAGAACCGACTTGATTCTGGTG
The DNA here is from genome assembly GCA_045600025.1 of Lachnospiraceae bacterium. Lineage (GTDB taxonomy): Bacteria > Bacillota > Clostridia > Lachnospirales > Lachnospiraceae > UBA3774. Next base: position 27,722 of record JAZRXC010000037.1, on the reverse strand, counting down.
GAACCGAGTTCGATGCCGAGAGCAGTATCGCAGTTTTGTATTTGTTTGATTATTTCTTCTTTGTTCATCTATGTATTCTCCGTTTTCTTTAGAAGCAGGTGAATGCACCGTCGATCTGGAAGTCTGCGCCTGTGGTGAAAGGACTTGCATCGCCTGCCAGATATACTGCAATTGCCTGAAGTTCTTCGGGCTTGCCGAGTCTGTGAAGCGGAGCCAGCTTATTCCACTGCTCAATAAGAGGAATAAGAGTAGGGGAATTAAGGGTAAGGTCTGTTCCGATGTATCCCGGGCTGATGCTGTTTACTCTTACATTCTTCATAGCCCACTCGATCGCAAGTGATTTTGTGAGCTGGATAACACCTGCCTTAGATGCGTTGTATGCGCACTGCGGCTGAGGAACATTTACGATATGTGCTGACATGGAAGCGGTATTGATAATAGAACCGCCGCCCTGCTTAATCATCTGCTTACCTGCGGCTATATCTGTAAGGAAAATGCCGGTCAGGTTAATGTCGATGACTTTTTTCCACTGTTCGAAGGTCATCTCTTCTGCGGGTGCATTGATGCAGATACCTGCGTTACAGAATGCAACATCAAGTCTGCCGAATCTTTCAAGAATCGTCTCCATCATGGCATCTACAGATTCGGGGCTTGTAACGTCTGCTTTTACGGCAAATATATCTCTGCCTGTTGCCTGTGCCAGCTCCGCTGCGGTTTTTTCAGCCGTTTCAAAATCAAGGTCAACGATTGCAACATCTGCGCCGGCTTCAGCTATAGCCTTAGCATAATTCATGCCGATTCCTCTGGCACCGCCTGTGACAAAAGCCTTTTTGCCGTCTAATCTCATCTTCTCAATAATATCCATATTTGCCACTCCTTTTTTTATACTTCACTCAGAACTTTTCTGACTGCGCCCTTGCCTGCAATCATTCTTCTGAAGAGATCTTCAATCTTTTCGCCGATACCGGCTTCGTAATAATCAACACCGAATATATTCTTATTGCTTAAGATAGGCTTCAATTGATCCTTTAATGTATCGGGATCACCTACTACGATGTCTTTGAGTTTTTCCTGCATCTCGTCATTCATCGGATCAGGAGAAAGTTCAAATGCATTTCCTTCATCATCTATTGCAAGAATATATCTGAGCCATCCTGCTATAGCATAGGGGATTCCGCGAAGCTCTGCCGCAGTTCCGAACTCCTTCATATAAGCCTTTGTAGTCTCACCGAAACGAATCGAAACACCCTGGGAAATATCTGTTACAAGACGCTGAACGGTATCACCAAGGTAAGGGTTCGGGAATCTCTCTTCCATGCACTCGCGGAGGAATTCCTTCGGTGAAAGGATAACGGGATCCGGAACAACCTTCATACCTTCTGAGCCAACAAGATTACCCAATCTGATAGAATCAGGGTCTTTCATCTGATCTGAGAAAAGTGTATAACCGAGCAGGCATCCGTAAGTTCCGAGAGCTGAATGAATAGGGTTAAGGCAAACCGTAACCTTCATACGCTCGGATTTATTTACCGTATCTCTGTCAGTCATGAAAACACCGGCTTTCTCAAGCGCAGGTCTTCCGTTAGGGAAGCTGTCCTCGATAACAAGATACTGAGGCCCCTCTGCATTCTGGAAAGGTGCGATGTATGTTCTCTTTCCTGTGATAACCGGCTGCATATTCTCTACGCCTGCGGCTTCAAGATCGGCAGCGATCTCCTCGCTGGGTCTCGGGGTGATCTTATCTATCATAGTCCAAGGGAAGGATACTTTTGATTCATCGGAGACGTATTCAAGGAAATCCTTGCCTGCAAATCCTCTGTTAACCCATTCGGTTGCCATTTCCACAACTGAATTTCTGAAGTTCTTGCCGTTCTGGGAGCAGTTGTCCATGGAAACAAGTGCCAGAGGGGCTGCTCCTGCTTTGAATCTCTCAAGGAGCATTGCTGTGATAATGCCCATAGCACAGCCGGGAGCTTCGGGACCGTTTTCGAAATCCTTCTGTACGAATCCGAATACTTCGCCGTCTGAATTACGGAGTGCGTAACCCTTTTCGGTGATGGTGCAGCTTATCATCTGAAGGCTCGGTGAAGTGAATACTCTCTTAAGCTCGGTCCAGTCCTCGGGAAATCCGGGAAGTGCTTTAATCGGATCGCACAGTGCTCCCATAACGCTGATATCCCTGCGTCCGTCGCCGTTAAGAATAACGTTGATTCCGAGACTGTCAAAGGGCTTGTATATTTTATCTACGATATCTGTATCAAAGGTCTCGCAGCATACGATACCTCTGTCTGCAGCGCCTTCATTGAGGAGCTTTTCAGCTATACCTCCGATGAAAATACGGAAAATATTTCCGATTCCGAAATGCGCCCAGGTAGGTGCTTCCAGTGTCTTTTCTCTTACAGCTTTTACGTCATACTTTGGAAGAACGATTCCGCTCTTCTCCCATAATTCTTTTTCTTCAATACCGCTTAAGGTTAATTTCATTATATGCTCCTGATTATAAAAGTTTTATTACGTTGCCGTTCTTAATTAAGGTCTCCTGAAGGAGTTTGGTGTCGATGTCCTTAGGATTCTTGCCACTATTAATTGCAATTGCTGCGGCTGTTCCTGCAGCTTCACCGGTTACTACGCAGCTGGGCATTACTCTGTAGCTTGCCGCTGCACCGGATGTGCCGGAGATGCATCTTCCCGCTACAAGAAGGTTATCAATCTTCTTGGGCACGAGGCATCTGTACGGAATGTTGTAATAGCGGTCAACGCAGGTAAATGCAACACCGCCGCCGGTTGAATTGTGAATATCAACTGCATATGCAAATGTGCAGATCGCGTCTTCGAAATTCTTGCGGCTCATAATGTCATCAGTTGTAAGTGTGTATTCGCCTTCGATATGACGAGTCTCTCTTACTCCAAGTGAATTGGCTATTTCAAGAATCTGCATGTTCTCACAGCCGGGAACTCTCTTTCTCATGAAGTCCGCGATTTCAAGAACCTGCTTTCTGCCTTCGATGATTGCTTTAGTTCTCTCTTCTGCCTTGGTAGCATCAACTCCTGCCATTCTGCTGCAGTTGATCTTCCATCTGCCGGGAATATTTGTCTCGTAGTTACCGATTTCATCTCTGTCTATTCTCCAGGTTCCGTCGGCTTTTCCTTCGTCTACGAGCCAGTACCAGCAGCACTTTGCGGGAACACCGAGCTGGCCTTCAGCTTTTCTGCGCTCGAGTTCGCCTACGTATACGTCTCTATCGATATTTCCGACCTCAAAGAACAGTGAGCACGGCTGAGCATTTCCGGACTCGACATCGCCGAATACAGTGGGAACGCCTGACATATATGCCACATCCGCATCACCTGTGCAATCGATGAAAATATCCGCTTCGATAGTTGCAAGGCCTTCCTTTAAGGCAACTACGATTTTCTTAATCTTTCCGTCTTCAACTATGGTGTCAATAAGCTGTGCCTCATACAGAATCTGCGCGCCGGCTTCAAGAACCATTTGCTCCATAACAACTTCGAGAATCTCCGAGGTGAAAGGAGTTACATGGCAGTGGCTCTTCTGGAAATATGAGCTGTATGTTGTCATACCATCAACTTTTGACGGGTGGATAGCGCCGCCGGCAGCTTCAGTACGAATGCACAGTTCATCAAATATTCCCTTTACTACCTGCTCAGTTGCATCATTGTCATAGCAGGTCATGAAAGGACCGACAAGACCTGAGGTGGCCATGCCGCCCATTACCGCATTTCTGTCTATTATCAACGTCTTCATTCCGGATCTTGCTGCGGCAACAGCGCTTCCGAAGCCGGCCATGCCGGCACCGATAACCAGAACCTGCGTCTTAATTTCTTTTTCGATTTTTTTACTGTATTCCATAATGCCCCTCCGATTTATTTACCAACCCTCAGGCAGTATAACCTGCTGGATTGCGTTCATGTCCAAATAAGATTTAATCATAACCGGGATTGATACTCCGACTAAAAATAATACCGGTATCGCAAATATCAAATAACGTACTTGAAGATATGTTACAAGTATGCCGATAGCCGCTGCCGGAAGCGTATATCTCACCTTCAGTATTGCAATAAAAACAGAATTCTTAACTGCCGTCTTAGCAGGTACGTCCACTCTGGCAAGCATTATATGAATCATGGGTAGCATCATGAGAAGAAGCAGAAGCAATGCACATGTAAAGCATGCCGGAAGAAGCCAAAATTTTGTCTCACCCAGCTTTCCGTAGTAGAAAATTGCACTCTGCGCTCCCATCGCCAGAAGAAGCATTGCGGGAATACCTATCGCAATTGAGTGGAGCCATTCTGTTTTGAAAATCTGAATAAATGTTTTAAAAACTTTTGTTGTTCTGTTATTAATTATATCCGTGCATACACCGTACAGGCACGTAAATGCGGCCGGAATAGTTACAATAGGGATACAGAACAAGAGAAAGCACCAATTTGCCTTCATTAAAGGAAACATGTTAATCCATATTGCCTGTATGCAATCCTTAAATGAAAATATAAGATTACCGTCACTGTCGTATTTCGGTATTCTGCTGTATAAGCCTTCTCTTGCTCCGTATCCCATTAATTACCTCTGGTTATTTCTGTCTGCTGTAGTATGCTGCAGGACGGCAAGGATTAGGAATCTCCTCAAGCTGTACGCCCTGTGCTCTTAATATGGTTCTGATTTCCTGAGGATCTACCTGTGCAGGATCAATGCCCTTCTTTACTGCAAGAGCAGCGCCTACGCCGGCACCTTCGCCGAGAACCATGAGCGGAGGCATAACTCTGAGACTTGACATTGCAACAGAATCCATTGAAGCACAACGTCCTGAGAACATAAGGTTGTCAAAATCACTTGATACTGACATACCGTAAGGAAGTCCGTAAGGAAGAATCTTCTTAACGATAGTGCCGTCTTCGGTAGATGCGTGAATATCAATCATGTATGAACCGAGTCCGACTGAATCCTCGGGAATATTTGCATTCATTACATCATCCTCAGTCAGTCTTCTGATACCTTCAAATCTCCTTGACTCTCTTACGCCAAGGAAAGGATAGAAACGAGTGATGCGGCAATTCTCAAATCCGGGGAAATACTGACGAAGGATTTTAACGAGTTCAACGTTCTGATAATGTCCTTCGATAGTTGCCTTGGTAAGATCATTTACATCACTTCCGTCTATGCCGCAGTGGCGTGTGCAGTTAAGGTTAACTGTGCCGGGACGCATAGTGCTGATGTAGATTAAAGTATCTCTGTCAACAGGCATAAGGCCCTTATCTCTGAGCTCCTTGAAGCGCTTTCTGTATCCAACAAGAATGTGGAAATCGTGGTTCCAGCTGAAGTACTCAGCGTCATAGCCGGGCATTACTTCAATCGTAGGACAGAGCTCCATCTCATCGGGATGAGCTTCAACATCAGCGATAACCTTGTCGATATCTACGCCTTCGATTGTACACATAAGTGTCGGAGGCTGAAGCTGACCGTTGCCGTTGTTGCCCTTCTCATAATGAGCGCCTGCCATATAACCGATGTCGCCGTCTCCGGTTGCATCTACGTAAATCTTTGCCTTTACTTCAATCTTGTGTGATTTACCGAATACGGTAACAGTATCGATGCGGCCGTTATCGGTATTTACATCGATTACCTGTGAGTAAAGGAGGATGTCTATTCCGGCTTCCTGAGCCTTCTTGAAAGCAACAATCTTAAAGAGCTCATCGTCGTAAATAGTCTCTGACCCGTGCATAGGGCAGTAAAAATGATCGCTTGCTCCATCGAGCTTTTTAAGCTCATCGATGAATTCCTGTGCGATACCGCCGATAACCGGATTTCCGTCTCTGTCAAGATATCCCAAAAGCGGAAGACCCATAGCAAGCTGTCCGCCGAGATATCCGTTTTTCTCAACTAACATAACCTTTGCGCCCTGTCTTGCTGCTGCAATTGCAAAGCTAAGTCCGCCGGGACCGGCGCCCACTACGAGGATATCAACCTCTTTAAAATCTTTCTGCATTTTTTGCCTCCTTTAGAAGAAAGCGGATTAAAGGCTCCGTATGCCTAATTTATTATTGTCCGTATGCCTACGGTATAACACTTGGTTAGATGACAGCTCCTATGTCCGTCAGTTTCTTGCGCAGCTCGCAGGTGTCGATATCTGCTACGGATATGCCTGCTGCGACTGCCATGCCTGCCGCAAATCCCGCTGCCTGACCGAGTCCCATAAGCGGTGCCTGTACTCTGCAGGATGCAAATGCTACTCTGTCTGCTGAAAATGCTCTGCAGGGAACGAGCAGGTTGGGGAAATCATTTGCATATAAGGAGCTGTAAGGAATATAGCCTGCGGTGGACAGGAATGAGCATCTCTGATTAGCGGACTGTGCCGAATGAATGTCAATCGGATGTGAGCTTCTTCCTACCGCATCTTCAAAATGATAGCCGCTCATGAACTCATCACCGGTCAGAATGTGCGCGCCGATGATGTGTCTGCTCTCGCGTACACCGGTCTGCGGGGCAGTATACATAAGCTCAGCATTCTCGCAGCCCTTCACATATTTTTTCATGATTTCAACCAGCTGATAAGCCTCCTCGCGGAGCTCCTTTGTGGCCTTTGTAAATTCTTCTTCGTTCAGATTGTCCACAAATCTTCTGGTCATATTTACCAGAACCGTGCTCTCATTCATCATGTAGCAGAACCAAGGTCCGCCATATGTGGGTATATCGATTTTATCTTTAAGCTCTGACAGTACGTCTCTGATTGCTTCAAGGTGCATGTTTTCACCGGGGATTGCATGGTGCATCTTGGGGAATGCAGCAAAATCAATTCCGCCGATGCAGAATATAAGTGAACAGGGCTGACACATGCCGTCGCTTTCCTGCATGGGTACTCCGGCCTTATATGCCAGATCACCGTCACCGGTTCCGTCAATAAATACCTTTGCGCTGAGAGCGGACAGACCTTCTTTGTTGTTAATAATAACTTCTTTGATTACGCCGTCCTCTGTGGTGCAATCAATAAATGAGGTGTAAAGATACTGCTTTACTCCTGCCTCATCCAGCATACGTGAAGCCATGAGCTTATATTTTTCAGGGTCAAATGAAATATTGCCGACGGGGAGTTCGACTTTAGCGCCGCCGATTTCTTCAAGGCGCTTGATGAATTCCCAATGAATGCCCCCCTGAATCAGCTGGCCGTCAAAGCAGCACACACTGATGGGCGCAACCATGCCTGCGGTTGCCATGCCGCCGAGAAAGCCATACTGCTCGATGATGGCAGTCTTCGCTCCGCTTCTTGCGGCTGCTATCGCGGCAATAAATCCGGAGGGACCGCCGCCGACAACTATTACATCATAGTCTTCTTTTACTTCAACATTTTTGGAAAATGAAATGCTTCTCATATATTTCCCTCTGAATAGTTTTAATAGAACAGATCAACGCCCTGAGCTTTCAGTGAATCCTGCAGCTTCTTTACATCAAGATTTCTGGGGAGCGTGCCTTCGGCCGCGCAGATTGCCGCTGCAGTACCGGCTGCCTGACCCATAGCCATGCAGATAGTCATAACTCTGTATGAAGCGTGCGCCTTGTGTGTACCGGATATGCATCTGCCTGCGGTAATAAGACCATCAATCTGTAACGGTATAAGTGAACGGTAAGGAATATCGTAAGGCTCGGCGCTTTTTATCTTGGCTTCAGCCTGGCCTGCGCCTGCGGGGTTGTGAATATCTACAAAGAACCTTGCCTTGTGCACGATTACGTCATCAAATGTCTTTCCTTCGAGCAGATCAAGCTCGGTCAGCTTGTATTCGCCCATAACTCTTCTGGACTCTCTGATGCCTACGGTATCTCCGGAAGATATAAGCTGGCAATTTTCGTAACCGGGCAAATATTTGTGGAAGAATTCCATAAGTATCGGAATCTGGTTGCGAAGCTCAATCTCTGCCTTGTATATATCCGGCACCTTGGTGCTGTCGATATAGTTGGCCTGAGTTGTATTTACCTGGCGCTGTCCCTTATATACTGTCGGATGAAGTCTTACCGCTGCAAGGTGAGCCGGAATAACTCCCTCGTCTGCTTTTCTCTTGCAGAAATCAAGGAATCTCTCACCTCCAAGCTGAACATCATCGATGTCACCTACGCAGGTAACTGCTTTTTCTTCGTCAATGTTATCAATAGTGAACTCAAGAGTGGCGGGCTGCATAAGTCCGTCTTCGTCTCTGCCCTTCTCTATGATGGCGCCTGCTGCATAAGCTACGTCGCCATCGCCTGTCGAATCGATAACAACCTTGCCTTCGATGGCTTTCATGCCTTCCTTGGTTGCAAGAACAAGGCCGGTTATGCGGTCACCGTCTTTTATCGCATCCGCAACTGCCGTCTGAAGATATACGGTTATATTCTCATGGTTCACAAAATTGGCGAGAAGAATCTTGCCGAGCTCCATATCGTGTGCCTTGGCATGCCAGCCTTCCCAATCGTTGTCCTCAACATCAAGGAACTTCATGACTTCAGATGTCATGGTGCCTTTTCCTACTTCTCCTAAGATAGGACCTACATGTCCTACGGAAAGATTACCGCCGATAACACCAAATCTTTCTACAAGTGCTACCTTAGCGCCGAGTCTTGCTGCTGCTACTGCTGCGCACATACCGGCAGGGCCTGCGCCCGCAACGATTACATCGTACTCGCCGATTACTTCGATCTTCTTGTTATACTCTACGCTACTCATCTCCAAAATGCCTCTTATCTTTAATTTATCAGCCTACAAATGCGCCTTGATCTTTCAGTGTCTGTCTGAGTACCTGAACGTCTACTTCCTTCGGCTTCTGATTATTCTTAAAAGCTATTGCTGCGGCAGTTCCGGCGGCCTGGCCGAATGCCATACAGCAAGGCATCATACGTGTTGCCGATGCTGCTATAGGATCTGCGGAAATAGCACGTCCTGCTACCAACAGGTTATCAACGCCCTTGGCTACAAGGCACAGGTAAGGAACGCCGAAATACTCTCCCTTTGTAGGAGGCATCAGTGATCCGCCCGGATCATTAAGGTTGTGATTATCCATATTTGTTGCCATACATGCGATTGCATCAGGCTGAACTACGCAGTTAGCGACCTCATCACCTGAGAGTCTGTATTCGCCCTCGATATGTCTTGTCTCGCGGATACCGATAGTGTCTGCGATCTCAGCAAGGCGGGCATTTTCAAAGCCCTTTGCGTTCTTCTTCATGAAGTTGAATACTCTGTGTGCCTGCTCAAGTCCTTCGATCTCCGCTCTTGTGAGGTCTTCTGTCTTGGTGCCGTCGGCATTCAGTATTCTGGTTACGTTGAGTCTGAATTCATCCTCCTCAACATCGCCGAATACGCATACCTCTCCTCTCGGGAAATCTCCCCAATCTTCAGCCTTTTCCTTAATCAGCCAGCTGTACGGTCCGAAGAAAGGTCTGATTTCTGCGGAATGCTCGCGCATTTCCTTTTCAACCTGCTGTGAGTCAACATGAGATACTCTGAGGAACATACTCATGGGCTGCATATTACCTGTTATTGAATCGCCGAGTTCGTAATTAACACCGGCTTTTGCAGCTACATCAGCATCGCCTGTGCAGTCAACGAACTGCTTTGCTTTAATCACTCCCATGCCGTCTTTGTTTGCAACAACAACACCGGTGATCTTATTGCCTTCCTTCAGAACATCTATGAACTGAGTGTGAAGCAGGAGCTTGGCTCCGGATTCGATTATCAGTCTTGTAGCAAAAAGCTTAAGATACTGTCTGTCAAAAGGTCCTACGTTATTATGTCCAATATGAAAGAAGCTGGCATATCTGCCCTCGTTCCTGACTGTTGCGGGATCAACGGCTTTGCCAACTGCTATCATCTTATTTTCCAATTCTTCAAAAATACCTCTGATGATCATGTTCTTGCATGATGCATCATAGCTTGTCATGAACGGACCTATCAGACCGATAGTGGCCATTCCGCCCACGCATCCGTGAATATCAAATACTACGGTATTTGCACCGTTTCTTGCTGCGGATATGGCAGCACCTATGCCTGCAGGGCCGGCTCCGATAACGAGTACATCGGCATCATATAGCACCGGTAACTCCTGTGTGTATGTCACGGACATGATTACTCCTTCCGGCATAACTTTTTATGCCTGTAAATTATTTATTATTTTTATAAATTCTTCTCTTTTAGGTTGGGGCGGAATCAGTGATTCCGCCCCGTTATTGAAATGATCAATCAATGATTATTTCATCTGGATATTCAATTACTTGTAGAACTCGTCATACCAAGTCTGGAGGTCAGCACGAACTTCTTCGCCGCCGTTGTTCTTCCAGTCTGCCTGGAAAGTAGGAAGGTCAGCAAATGTTCTGGTACCTGACATAACCTGAAGCATGAAGTCCTGAAGGTCATTGAACAGTGCAGTGTTGTACTTGGTGTAGTTCTCCTTAGCGGGCATGAATGCGAAGTCATTCTGTACGAATACGCTCTGATCAGCATTCATGGTAACTCTTGAGAATGCATGCCACTGTCCTGCAGACTTACGAACACGTGAAGGCCACTCAAACTCGAACTCTTCCTGGTTGGTGCAATCCATGTAGTAGTAAGAGTTACCTCTCTCTTCTGCGAAGATAGGGTTGATAGGATCGATCTCGCCCTTAGCATCGTAGTTGAAGTGAACGCCTTCCTGACCGATGGTGATGTAAAGCTGGTTCTGAACTCTGATGTTGAGCCAGTTGATAACATCAGCTGCGTTCTCAGAAGTCTTCGGAATAACGGTTACATGGTTGAGGTTCTCGGTTGACATGTACTTGCAAGTACCATCAGCTCCCTTAAGAGCTCCGATGTAGTCAAGGTCATCCCACTCAATACCTACGTTCTCAATAAGAGCTGCTGAGCAGAAATCCGGAAGGGCTCTGTTAGCTGCGCAGATGATGGTCTTACCTGATGAGAACTTCTCTTTAAGAGTAGACTCGTTGTTAACTGCCCAGTCAGGATCGATGAGGCCTTCGTTGTAAAGCTTCTGGAAGTACTCAATCATAGCCTGGAAGCCGGGAGCTTCGGTGATGTAGTAAACCTTACCCTGATCGTCTACCATCCAGTCATTGTAGATACCGAATGCGCAAGCGATGTTGGTAGGGATCATCCACTGTAAGCTACCTTCTGATGCAGCTACGAAAGGACCTGAGAAGAGGATGTACTCATTGCCATAGAAAGCTTTGAGGGTCTTGAGGTCTTCATAGAGCTCATCAACGGTAGTAGGCATAGCAGTGATGCCGGCTGCAGTCATGAGGTCCTTACGGCAAACCATGAATGTAGCGATTTCGTGTGAATGAGGATACATGTAAGGAACACCATAGATGTGTCCATCAGCTGCTCTAAGAGCATCCCAGATGGCATCCTTGTTTCCGGCTAACATATCCTTACCATAAGCTTCAAGCAGGTCATCAAGAGGCATGCAAGCGCCCTGGTCTACGAGGGTTCTGAACTGGTTAGGGCTTACGTTGATTGCATCGTAAACTCCGCTGGAAGCTTCCATAAGGAGCTTCTCATCAGCGTTCTCAGAAGGAAGCATTGAATACTCTACCTTGTATCCGGTAACTTCTTCAAGAATGCCAGCGTTGATATCGGTGTTGGGATCAAACGCTACGTTGTAACCTAATCTCTTAAGGGTTACATTGCCCGGTCCTTTGATTTCAGGAACCTGTGCCTGTCCTTGTGTGGTAGGCTGATTTCCCTGAGTCGTAGGCTGTGTGGGAGTATCATTGCCACCGCCGCATGCTACGATACCAAGTACCATAACGATGCAAAGAAGGATTGACAAAACTTTTTTCATATCTTTCTCCTTTCAAATATATACTTATTCAGCCCTTAACTGAGCCGATAGTAATTCCCTTGATTAAGAACTTCTGAACTAACGGATACAGCAGAATGATCGGGATGATTGAAAGCGTAACAGCCGCTGCAATAAGTCCTTCTGTTGTAATGTTAGGCGTCAGAGTTCCGCCGGTAAGATTCTCAAGATATCCGCCGCCCTGGTTGATAAGGTCGTACAGATAAACCTGAAGGGTCTTCATGGATGGTGAGTTGGTGTACATCATCGCGTGGAAGTAGTTGTTCCAGTATGTAATAGCATAAAGCAGTCCGACGGTTGCAATAACAGGTGTGGACATAGGACATACGATAGAAGCAAGTGTCCTGATATCGCCTGCGCCATCAATACGGGCTGACTCTTCAACTGTCTCAGGAAGACCTTCAAAGTAGTTCTTAACGATGAACATGTTGAACTGTACTATTGCATAAGGAAGAATACATGCTGCATATGTATCATAGATGCCAAGCATCTTGATAACCATGTATGCAGGAATCATTCCGCCGAAGAATACCATACTGAATACGTAAAGCAGTGTGATTACTTTTCTTCCTTTGAAGTCCGTCTTTGAAAGCGGGTATGCTGTAGTAATACTGGTGAACAGTGCTATAGCAGTACCAAAACCGGTTACTATAAGTGAGTTCTTCAAAGAATTAAAGAAATCCGTCTTCGTAAGAATGTACATTATTGATTCAGTCTGGAAGCCCTTGGGGAAGAATGTAATAGCACCCTGTGTAACATAGGTTCCGAGGCTGACTGACTTACTGATAATGTGAAGGCAGGGAAGTATGCAGACAAGTGTTGCAATACCCATTACCACATAGGCAAGTCCGGCTACGAATTTTTCGGAAGCATCATAGGCGATGCCTTTTGATTTTTTCTTACTCATAGCTCCTCCTTACCAGATACTTCTCTGAACTGTCTTCTTACTGATAGCATTTGCACCTACAATCAGGATAAATGCCACCACAGCGTTAAACAGTCCCAGCGCAGTCGCCAGCGAGAAGTCTGCCTTTCCTAAACCTATACGATATACGTACGTCTCGATGATATCCGCAACGTCGTAAACCGACGGGCTGTAGAATACCAAAATCTGCTCAAAACCTGTTGTCAGAATGTATCCGATCTTCATAATGAGCATCAGTACTATAGTAGGAAGCAATCCGGGCAGCGTGATGTACCAAATCTGAGCGAACTTGTTAGCTCCGTCTACTCTTGCCGCCTCATACAGTGTCAGATCAATACCGGTAATTGCACCCAGATAGATGACGGTATTGTATCCGACCTCCTTCCATCCTTCCGTAAATACCAGCACTCCTCGGAATACGCTCTGGTCTGTAAAGAAGTTAATCTTATCAAGACCGATCTCCGACAGGAACGAATTGATAACTCCGAAAGATCCGAGAAGTGAATAGAATACACCGAATACCAGGATCCATGAGAAGAAATAAGGAACATAAATCATGGTCTGTGCAATCTTCTTGTATAACTTAAGACGAATCTCATTAAGGAGAATTGCAAAAATAATGGGGATCGGGAACAGCCACAGTATCTTCATAAAGTTAATCTCAAGTGTATTGACAAGAACCTTTATGAACTGTGAACTTGCGAACAGCCTCTTGAAATGGTCAAAACCAATCCAATCGCTGGCGGTTATTGCCGCCCACGGATCAGCTGCATTAAATACCTTATAATCCTTGAATGCTATCTGCAGACCCCACAGAGGGAGCAGCTTATAAGCAAACAGGAAAACAAGTCCCGGGATAAGCATTGCATATAATGCCCAGTGCTGCTTAAAATATACTAAAAACTTGTGTTTCTTAGTTGCCGGCAATGCAGTGCCTCCTTTCTATTGTTTTATCAAAAACGACTTTCGTTGAGCCGATTTTTTCGCAATCTAATCTTTGACTAATAATTAATTCATATGTTAGTGCAATTGTTAAATAAAGTCAATATTTTTTAGGTTCAACATACAAAAAATTTTTGTTATTTACTTTTATAAAAGTTGATGGTACAATTTTATAAAACCTGATTTTGAGGGGTATGTTATGAGTACCGCATTAACTTCTAAAGAACTTCGAATATCAAATCGCAGAAAAGTTTTGATGGACATCTACCACAAGAAATCCGTCTCTAAACGCGACCTTGAATATGATCTTCTGATGAGTCTTCCTACCGTAACGCAGAACCTTAATGAGCTATTAAAAATAGGCATCATTACATATGACGGTGTGTGCGATTCAACAGGCGGCAGAAAAGCTATCCGCTACCGATTTTGTAACGAATTCAAAATTGCCATAGGCATAGACATGCAGGAGTACTACTATCTTATTACTGCTGTTGATTTATTTGGTGATATCATTGACAGCATAAAATATGATATCCCCTATGAGCGCAGTGAAAGCTATCGCGCCACAATGCGTAAGAATGTTGAAGATTTCATCCGCAAGGTTTCCACATCTAAAGATCAGCTGCTCGGTGTCGCAATCGGGCTGCAGGGTCTTGTATCCTCTGATGCCGCTGAAATAACCTACGGAAAAATAAGTGACAACCAGGGTCTTACTGTTGATGACTTCTTTCCTGACTTTCCATATCCTTGCAAATTAATGCATGATATCGATGCCGCGGCACTTGCCGAACTGTGGGATAATCCCGAAATTGACAATGCGATACTGATTCGCCTTACCAACAATGTCGGAGGAGCTGTCATAGTCGGCAGGCACATCCTTACAGGTAAAGGCGGTATGAGTAACGCGATTGAGCATGTTACCATTCATCCCGATGGCATCCAGTGTTATTGCGGCAAGAACGGATGCGCCGAGTCCTATCTCTCGGGTAAATCCCTCAGCAATATTTCCGACATGCCCATTGAACAATTCTTGGAAGAACGTACCGGAAATATTCGTTGTCAAATGATCTGGAATAAGTTTCTCACCGATATTGCGCTTCTGTTCAGCGATCTTCGTATACTGTTTGATTATGACTTTATCATAGGCGGCTATATAGCCGAACACATCAGCGATGAAGAAATTGAATTACTCTGTCAAAACTGCAATGAGCAGCATCCTTTTAAAATCGGAGAAACACACATATTACGCAGTAAAGAAAATGCTTTTTCCGTTGCGCGTGGCGCGGGATTGACCCTTGTAAAAAGTTTTATTGATTCAAGCGAAGTTTAAGGAGAATGTAATGAAAGCAATTGGTATTGACATCGGTACAACTACTATAAGCGGAGTCGTATTTGACTCAGGTCTTAATTGTGTTATAAAAGCGGCAAATGTACTCAGCCCCGGATTTGAGCTTTCCGATAATCCATGGGAGAAAATTCAGTCACCTGAAAAGATATTGAAAATAGCAACTGCCCTTTTGGATAGTTTGCTTGACGAATATCCTGATACGGCTGCCATAGGTCTTACCGGCCAGATGCACGGCATCGTATACACTGATAAGGAAGGAAATGCCGTGAGCCCTCTTTTTACCTGGCAGGATCAGCGCGGCGTAGTTAAAAATAACGGCGACCTTTCGGTAGTTGAAGAATTAACCTCTTCAGGGGTATCTGCTTTTTCCGGATATGGTCTCATTACACATATCTACAATATTAAAAACGGGCTCGTTCCGAAAAATGCGCATAAGCTGTGCACCGTGCCGGATCTTCTCGGAATGGCTTTGACCGGACGCATCTGCCCTCTCATCCACAGACAGATGGCTGCAAGCCTCGGCTTATATGATGCATCGAATTTCTGTTTTTATGAGAATATACTGACCGCTGCCGGCGTTGATCTTTCGATCCTGCCCGATGTCACCGGCAATATAGATACCTTAGGAACTTATCGCGGCATTCCGGTAACAGTTGCCCTCGGAGATAATCAAGCCGCTTTCTACGGTTCAGTCGGTGCATGTGAGAACACTGCTCTTGTTAATATGGGAACGGGCGGTCAGATATCAATTCTTTCAAAATCATATTTCACTGCCCCCGGCATCGAGGCAAGGCCCTTCCTCGGCGATTCTTATCTTCTGTCCGGCTCCTGCCTGTGTGGCGGCAGAGCTTATGCGATATTTGAAAAGTTCATCAGAAAAGTTTTAATCTCGTCAGACCAGGACGACAAAGCTTGCTATGAGCTGCTCGGCGTACTTGCGCAAGAAGGCAAGAAGCTTACTTCCATCCCTGATGTAAAGACCACCTTCAGCGGCACCAGAATTAATCCGGATGAGAAGGGGTGCATTAATAATCTGACTGAGGAAAACTTCACTCCGGCTGCGCTGTGCTACGGAGTGCTTACGGGAATGGCTCGTGAACTGTTCGACTTCTATGAGCTGATTCTCGAAGGCACCGGTATTAAAGCTGAAAAGTTGGTTGCTTCCGGAAATGGCATGCGCAGGAATCCCATCCTCTGCGATATATTCAGCGAGATGTTCAGCGCGCCGCTAAAGTTATCCGAATTCGAAGAAGAAGCTGCTGTCGGCGCTGCGAAGTCCGCAGCAGATAGTATCTGATAACTCCCGCAAATAAAAACAGGCCGGCAGAATTATCTGTCGGCCTGTGTAAATATCACGCAATCAATCTAAGCATGCATAGAACACATTTGTGATTCTCTTGCTCATCTTAATCGGTACGCTTGCGTCCATTACGTGCTGAACATAAAACAACGCAATGCGGTTCTCAGGATCTATCATAGCGTAGTCTCCTGCTGCGCCTGACCATCCGAATTCGCCGTAGGGCGCAAGGGTCATGCCGTCCGCAGGATCCACATTAGTTCTCACACCGAGTCCGTATCCCGAATCACGGCTGCCCCTTACCTGGAGCTTATAATCCTCATACTGAACATCATCGAGGAAATCCTGACGCATAAGCTCGATAGAGCTTCTGGACAGCAGCCTGTAACCATTTGCGGCTATACCATCATTAGCAAGCGCATCAAGGAACTTTACATAATCCTCAGTTGAAGAAATAGCTCCCGCTCCGCCGGAATCATATTCCGTTCCGAAAACATAATTGCATGTCAGGCGTCCGATCGGGACAAATTCACCTTCCGGCGTCCTGCGGTACTGCTGCATCATACGTGCTTCAACTTCAGGTGTTCTCTCATAAGTAGAGTTCTTCATCTCAAGCGGGTCAAATATGTTCTTCTGCACGAAATCCCTGAACTTCATACCGCTTACCACTTCTACCACCGCTGCCAGAACGTCATGGCAGAGGCTGTACTGCCACCTTGTGCCGGGCTCAAAATCCAGAGGCTGATCCGCCAATGCCTTAATCACTTCAAGCGTCGGCGCCTTGCCGTCGGTGCGCTTAATCACATCCTCGATAACAGGAGTTTTCAAATAATTGAAGCCTGCCGTCATAGTAAAAAGATGCTTAATCAGAATCGGATTCTTGGCGGGTTCAATAACTGCGCTGTTAGGAAGCGCAAGATGAACTCCTACGTTAGCATATTCCGGTATGAAATCCGAAAGCTTATCGTCAAGAAGAAGCTTGCCCTGCTCAACGAGCATCATCGCCGCAGTAACGGTGATAATCTTGGAAGCGGAATAGAGATTGTTAAGCTCCGTTCCGTTCATGGGAATCTTCTCTTCCTTATCGGAATATCCGGTATAATACCTGAATATTTCCTTATGATCCTGAAGCACAATAATATCCACACCGGGTATATGGTACTCGGTGTGAAGATCATTCATAAGATTTGTAAGTTTGTTTAAATCCATATCAGTATACTCTTACCTCAAATACCTTTGCGTCCTTAGCGCCGTTGGTTGCGCTAATGGTAATCTTAACCTCATCCGCAGGCACGCCGTCAAAATCGGATATGCAAAGTCTCTGATAGTTGCCCTTGATTTCCTTAGAAGCAACTTCGCTGCCATCCTTAAGAAGTGCGATAGTATAATCCCTAACAAGGTCCTTAGCCGGGCCGAGAGGCTCCTTTTCAAGGAATGCCTTAGATACGGAGATACATCTCTCCTCTGACAGATCAGGGTCAAATGTAATTCTAACTTGTTTTACATCGTGGCAAGCATCAAGCTTAAGGGTAAGAGCTTCACCGCCGGGTGCTATGCCGTCAGATATCCATTCATTAATATCGTCGTCGATATTTCTTGAATATCCGTTAATAACCTTTGCCGCTTCGCAGCCGCTCTTCTCAGATGTAGCCGATACAGTTGCGAATCTTGCATAGTCTTTTTCATCCTGGTTAGAAAGACCCATGATGTAGCAGTCATCCTTAAGAAGCTGCTGACGCAGTTCCTGAATGTACTGCTTGCCGAACTCTTCGGGATTAAGTCCCTTAAGTGCTGCCATAGCCGCTGCTGTTCCCGCTGCCTGTCCGCCTATAGCGCAGGTACCCATAACACGGGTGGACCCCATAGCCAGCTTACTGCAGCTGATATCTCTTCCTGCGAGCATAAGGTTCTTGATGTCTCTTGCACAGTAGCATCCGTAAGGAATTGAATAGAATCCGTTGAAGGATCTTACCTTTGAAGGAATTCCGCCTACTGCATCGAAACCGCCTGCTACATGCTCATCCATAGGCCATCCGCCATATGCGACACCGTCATCAAATACCTTATTCGCAAGAATATCATTTTCGGTTAATACGTATTTGCCCATGATACGGCGGCTTTCTCTCCAACCGGACAGATTGCCAACCCAATCAAGCTCATAGTTCTCTGCGCCGTGGTCGCCGTGGTTCTTGATGTGATCCCATACGCCGTAGATAACCTTGTACAGCTCCCATCTGATATCCTCGGCCTGCTTGATGATATCATCCCAGTCACCGCCGAGCTCAATCCACCAGTAGCCGCTCTTTACATCGTATTTCTCAACGAGCTGATCCGCATGGTCTTCATAATCTTCGCCGGGCTTCAATACTACTACATCGTCAGCGTCATGATATACGGTGATGTCGCCGTGATATCTGTGCTTGAATCTTGTCTCGTCCGGATATTCGTATGCCCATGAGGGCTTGATGAATTTTACGGGATGTCCGGTATCATGAGCTACGAAATAAATCGTGTTGCCCATGGTCTCGCCATCTGCCACAGCCGGTGCGTCCTTTTCAGAATACTCATCCGTGCTTTCTCTTCCTTCTTTGTATTCATTTCCGCCGAAGTATGCGAGTGAGCCGTTGCCCGTTGCGTCGATGAATATCTCAGCTGTGAAATGATATCTTATCTCTGTTGTCATCTGATAGCACTCGATAGCCTTAATCTCCTGACCGTCGGATAATACCAGATCCATAGTGGTGTTCATGTAGGAATCAAGATTCTCGGTTTCCTTAACCTTGGCCCACAGGACACCATCCCAGATTGAATAATTGTATGAATCATTCAGGTATTTGTTCTCGAGCTGAAGCTCCATAAGGATACCGGTCTCGGCGGCGTTCTTCTTGCCCCAGTGGCAGGACGCGCCTGAGATGTGCATCTTGTTTTCCGAGCTTGCATTTCCGCCGTATACGCTTCTGTCCTGAATAAGAGCTGTCTTTGCGCCCTGACGCGCGGATGAGATTGCTGCGCACAGTCCGCTCATGCCTCCGCCTACAACTACAACATCGTAATGCTTTTCAATAGCCGGATTTTTGCTGGGAGCCGGTTTCTCGTGTACGTAATATTTCACTTTTTTATCTCCTTATATGGAAATTATTATCAATAAACTCTTACTTCAAATATTCTTGCAACAGGAGCGCCGTAGGTTGACTTAACCTTAATCCTGATTTCGTCGCACTCGGTCTTATCAATATCGATTACGTTAAGTCTGATGGAGTTGCCCTCTTTGCTCTTTGTACATATGAGCTTGCCGCCGCAGTAGAACTCTGCTTCGTAATCCTTAACAAGGACGCTGGGCAGATGTTTCTCCTGCTCCTCTCTTACAAGTTTTGTCATAGACGGGCTAATCTCCTTGCAGAGGTTGGAGTCAAATGTAATGCGAAGCTGTGAGATGGTCTCGGGCTTCTCGAATTTTAATACAAGCTCCTGCGCCTGGCCGTTAAGTTCTTCTGACTCCCAGCAGTTGCTGTTTTCATCAACTGTGCGTGCTACGCCGTTGATTACATTTACTGCTTCGAATCCGGGCTTTTCTGAGCTTGCGGTGATCTGTGCTTTCCTCGCAAGGTCTGCTTCGTCTTCGTTCTTGAATCCGGGGATGTAGCAGTCATCTTTAAGAAGCTCCTGCTGCAGCTCCTTGATATGCTCTGTTCCTACCTGCCTGGGTGAGCAGCCGTACTTCATAGCAACTACCGCCGCCGTGCCTGCTGCCTGTCCGCCTACTGCGCAGGTAGCCATAACACGTGTTGAGCTCATACCCATCTTGGTGCAGCTGATATCTCTTCCTGCAAGGAACAGGTTATTTACGTTCTTGCTGTAATAGCTTCTGTAGGGAATGGTGTATATACCGGGGAAGCTGTATACATGTGAAGGAAAATCTTTAAGGTCCTTCATGCCGCCGGGTGTATGTACATCCATAGGCCATCCGCCGTATGCAACTGCGTCTTCGAATATGCGGTTGCTGCGGATATCATTTTCATTGAGCAGGTAATCACCTACAAGACGTCTGCTCTCTCTGCAGCCGGGTACTATCTCTACCCAGTCGAGGTCATAATTCTCAACGCCGTGGTCGTTTTCATTTTTCAAGTGATCCCATACACCGTATACGGTTCTAAGAAGGTCGTCGCGTAAATCTTCTGACTCAATGATGTTGTCCTTTGAATCTCCGCCGAGCTCAATCCACCAGTAGCCCTCATCCACACCTGAGAAATCAGGCAGTGCGGGCTCTTTTTCTGCTATGCTGTTGGTAGGCTTGCCGCCTTCTGCATAGAACAGACGCATGTTAGCATGCTTGCGGTCCTTTAAGTCTTCTTCGGTGTAATGGTATGCCCAGAACGGACGCTCGAATTTTACAGGCTCCTGACGATCTACAGAACTGAACCTGAGTGAGCAGCCCATCTTGTTGTTATTAGCAGTCTCGGGTGCGGTGGGCTCGTTAAACTCATCTCTTCCTTCGCTTCCGATTCTGTATTCGGCTCCTGCCATAACGCCTACAGTTCCGTGTCCGGTTGCGTCTACGAAATATTTGCCGTCGATTACTATCTCAGTCTCTGTTGAGTTCTGATGGCAGATGACTGTTTTGATAATTCCGTCTTCTGCAATTACATCATCTACATTTGTATTAAGATATGAGGTCAGATTCTCCTGATATCTGATCTTCTCCCACATTACTACATTGAACTGGTCAAATGATACGTAGGGATTTCTTTTTTTATTCTCGAGAAGTATCTCGTCTATAATTCCTGTCTCGCGGGTATTGGGTTTTGAAGAATGGCAACTTGCGCCTAAGATATGCATTCTGACTTCTGCGCTGGCATTTCCTCCGAACATTGACCTGTTCTGAATGAGGACTGTCTTAATGCCGTGTCTTGCACTTGTGAGTGCTGCGCACATACCGGATAATCCGCCGCCGATTACTACTACGTCATAGCTCTCTCTTCTGTGATTTACAGACATAACAACCTCCGATAATTAAATTATTTGGCATACTACCACCTGCATTATAGCACAGGTGTAATATTTTGAAAGTTTTTTTATTTTTTTAATCTCTAATCATATTTTATGGGAAATAATAACTGTTTTTAATGCAATGGAATTATCTTGACATTGTGCTTTAGAGTAAACTATTATGGCTTTAGTTATAAAAATTTTGCGCTGCAAAATAACGGAGGCACGATATGCAAATTGGTATTTATTACGCGTACTGGGAAAAAGAATGGGGCGGAGATTTTCTCCCTTATATCAAGAAGGTTAAGGATCTCGGTTTTGATATCCTTGAGGTCGCTACCGGCGGTTTTGCCAAGCAGAATGACGAATATTTCAAGGTTTTGAAACAGACTGCCGATGATAATGGTATCATTCTGACAGGCGGCTACGGTCCCGAGCCCGCTTATGACCTTTCTTCCGATAACCCCGCAGTAGTTGCAGCCGGTTTTGAGAAATACAAGGATATGTTCAGGAAGATGTCTATCGCCGGCATTCGCTGGCTCGGCGGCGGACTGTATTCATATTGGCCCGTTGATTTTGCCAAGCCCTTTGATAAGCCTGCAGCTCTTGAGCGTAGCATTAAAAATATGCGTACGCTTGCTGATATGGCTGCCGATTATGATATCAGCCTCGGCATGGAATCTCTGAACCGTTTTGAAGGATACCTTCTGAATACAAGTGAGGAAACCCGTGCTTATGTTGACGCAGTTGATCGCAAGAATGTATATGTAATGCTTGATACATTCCACATGAATATCGAGGAGGATTCCATGGCGGATGCCATCCGCACCGCAGGTCCCCGTCTCGGTCATTTCCATGTAGGTGAGGCTAATCGCAGACCTCCGAGAGCCGAGAGCCGTATTCCCTGGGCAGAGATTGCGAAGGCCCTTAAAGAGGTAAATTATCAGGGCGCGCTCGTTATGGAGCCGTTCGTTCGCATGGAAGGTCAGGTCGGAAAAGACATCCATATGTGGCACGATTTGTCACGCGGCTGTCCCGACTCGGTTCTTGATAAAGATGCGGCCGATTCAGTAGTATTCCTCAGAAGTATTTTTGAATAACTGTCAGGAAGTACGCATTTGCGTAATGTGAGGGAAAAATGGAATATTCAGAAATAAGAGAACAAATCTGTGATGTGTGCCATAAAATGTGGCAGCTTGGTTGGGTTGCGGCAAATGATGGAAACGTCAGTGTAAAGCTGCCCGACGGAAATTTTCTTGTAACGCCTACGGGAATATCCAAGAGTTTTATCACTCCCGAAAAGCTTGTCATCGTTGATAAGGATTTAAATGTTGTGTCGGCAGAGGGAAATTATAAGCCCTCAAGTGAAATGAAGATGCATATGCGTTGTTATGAGGAAAGGGATGACGTAGGCGCTGTAGTGCATGCTCATCCGCCTACCGCAACCGGATACGCTGTTGCAGGAAAGAGCCTCGACGAATATTCAATGATTGAAACGGTAATAGCGATAGGCTCAATTCCGCTTACTCCTTACGGCACACCGAGCACCTATGAGGTGCCCGACGCGATTGCGCCTTATCTTAAAGAGCACGATGTATTTTTATTACAAAACCACGGTGCTTTGACAGTAGGCTGCGACCTCATTACCGCTTACTACCGCATGGAAACTCTGGAACTATTTGCAAAGATTTCTCTTACCGCACATCTGCTTGGCGGTGCGCAGGAAATAGAAAAATCGCAGATAGACAAGCTCCTGTATTTAAGAGAAAACTATTATCACGTAACAGGTAAACATCCGGGATATAAACACTATAACAAAGATTAAGGTCTCGCTATGAAACGTATATTGGCAATTGACTTCGGTGCTTCAAACGGCAGAGCTATTATTTCGGAAATTAAAGACGGCAAGATATCGGCGGAGGTAATACACCGCTTTCCGAACGATCCTGTTTCGGTAAACGGTACACTTTACTGGGATATACTGCGTTTATTCTCCGAGGTAAAACAAAGCATTATTAAGGCTTCAAATGCCGGTGGTTTTGATGCTGTCTGTGTGGATACCTGGGGTGTGGATTTCGGTCTTATAGATAAGCGCGGAAAACTTATCTCCAATCCTGTGCATTATCGAGACAAGCGTACAGAAGCTATGCTCGAAAAAGTATTTCAAATAATTCCTAAAAAGGAATTGTATGAAAGAACGGGCACACAGTGTTTAAGAATAAATACTCTGTATCAGCTGATGTATCTTAAGCTTAACGAGCCTGATATACTGAACATTACCGAAAAGATTCTGATGACGCCTGATTTATTTTCTTATATGCTTACGGGCGAGATGCATGAGGAAGAATCAATCGCATCAACAAGTAATTTGTTTGATCCGGTGACAAGAAACTGGGACTTTGAACTCATAGAAAAGTTAGGACTGCCGAAGCGCATTTTTGCACCCATTATTAAATCCGGCAGTATATATGGTTACTTAACCGACGAGTTATGTGAAGAATTGGGCTGTAAGAAAGTACCGGTTATCGCCTGTCCTTCACATGATACGGAATCGGTTGTTGTATCGACGCCGTGCCTTGACGGTGATTTTGTTTTTATCAGCTGCGGCACCTGGAGCCTCTTCGGTACGGAGAGCGATAAGCCGATGCTGACTGCCGCTGCCGAACAGGCGGACTTCACAAATGAGGTCGGATTCGCGGATAAGGCTATACTTTTAAAAAATATTACAGGCCTTTGGCTTGTGCAGGAGTCTTTACGTCAGTGGAAACGCGAGGGACAGACGGAGCTTGACTTTGGCATATTAGAGGATGAAGCTCTTAAATCCGAACCCTTCAAATGTTTTATCGACGTGGATGATCCGTCATTTGAAACGCCGGGGGATATGCCGAACAGAATCAGAGAATACTGTCAAAAAACAGGACAGTACATTCCGAAAACAAGGGGCGAAGTAGTACGGTGTATAGATCAAAGTCTTGCGCTTAAGTATAAGCAAACCTTTGAGGAACTTCAAAAACTGACCGGCAGAAAATACAGTCAGATAAATATGCTTGGCGGAGGAATTCAGTCACATTTGCTGTGTCAGTTAACGGCAGATGCCTGCGGCGTTAAAGTGGTAGCAGGACCTACAGAAGCTACTGCTATGGGCAGCATTGCCGTCTCCTATTATGCTCTCGGCGAATTATCAGAATTAAAAGACATCCGCAGTTTAGTGGCACAGTCAACCGAGCTTGCCATATATGAGCCGGACACGTCTCAATACGAGAAATTCAATTATTAATATTTTCTCAAAAATAATAAAAGCGGTTGCATCGCTGCAATCGCTTTTTGGTTCTTATACAAGGCTGTATTCCGCTACTTTGATTTTTTCGGAATGTCCGCCGTCATCGACAAATAGTTTTCTATCGAATTCAATTCCCTGCTTTGCCATGCATATCTCAAGCGTACACAGATAAATTCCTATATCAATGCGGTTAAAATACGTAAGCGCTGTCTGAGATACTAACCCGACTATACCTGAGTTCCTCGTTCTGTATACCGTCAGGATGTCACCGGTATTATCAACGCACCAGGGCTGCGAGTTGCAGGCACTCGGGGCATATCGCGCTATATTTGCTATATCGAGTTCCGGACCCTTCCAGGTGTCTTCAAGTGACTTTCTCTTGGCTTTGAACATATCTTTTCTGTAAAGTGCTTCATCGGAAACCTTGCGAATGGCGAACATTATTGTAAACGCCAGTCCCTCATACTCCGGCATATCTGCCTTGCCGAAGCCATACCAGAGGCTTCCGATGTTTTTGCTTACAAGGTAGTAGTCAAGCTGCTGCCCCATGTATCCGGCATTCATCAGATAATTGTCCTTTTTCTCGCAGTAAATGAGGACGCAATATTCACCATTCTTGTACGGCTTAATGTTCTCTGTCGGAACGATGCGGATAGCCGTCCTCATATCCGGATACAAAGACTCGAAATTCTTCCATGCATTTTCTATATCGGCAAGCTCTTGCGCGGTAAGTTTTTCGTCGCCTGCCTTATCAAAATTATGGAATGATTTGCGTTTAAAAATCATATCGTAATAAGCTGAATTCATATTCGTTCCTCCTCAATAAGTATTATATCATCCTCAGATCCAAATGATTTCGTTCTTTGTTCTGAAGCGGGGCTATAATTTAAAAACCTTTCCAACAATTCGTTTTCAGGAAATTCTTGAGAACATCTATATTTTCTCCTTCATAAAAAGCAACCAGCTTCTTTTTGAATTCTGAAACATGTTCTTCAGGGATTACCAGAAAGCCTTCACCGTGAGCGATTAAATAGTGGTTTGCAAAAATAATCGCTGCCCTCTTATTACCATCGATAAAAACTTGCGTTTTCATGCAGTATAAGCAAAGCTCAATTGCAATATCTATATGATTATGACCGGATTGAAGGATTTCATCAATACGTTCTTTTACAATTGACTCAATCGGAAGCGGTGGCTTATAACTGCTTCCGCCAATCGATACCGGTACAGAACGGATTCTTCCTCCATTCGAAAATAATCCTTCGTTAACAAGCTTGGCAATATGGCACAGTAAATAGTAATCAGAGCGTGCCTGCACAACATCTGAATCAAGAATAAACTCCCATGTATGTTTAAGATTCAGTATCTTTTGTACATCAATTGCAGTCATCCCGATAACAGTTCCATTATCGATTATATTTTCTGTCTGCGGAAATGATGTTGCTACTCCCTCCAGCACAGCCTGGTCATAAATATTGGTCTTCATATTTGCCCTGGCAAAATCAATATTCAGAATTATTCGCGGAGACAATTCAGAGGAAGAGTACCCCAGCTCCGCAAGTTGTTTATCTATCTTTCTCAGTTGTTTTTTGAGCTCTCTGAGTTCCTTTGAATTGCGAAGCAGAAGCTGATAAAGCTCATCTGAATATAGTCCGACATAAGTTGATGTCAAACGACTGCCAACCCGTTTACGGATGTATATATATCTGCCGCTTGAGTTTTCTTTTATTTCCGGGCTTCCGTCATACGGAATCAGTTTAATTCGGGCTTGACAATCCGCTCTCTCCTGCAGCAAGTTTTGTATTTTATCATAATTGCTCATAATACTTAGGCCTCATTTTTAGGGAACTTCCTTTTCTATATAATATTAAAATGTTCCCTATTTGTCAATAAATTTTGTTTTGTCAAAAAGCCAAATAAGCCCGATGATTTCTCACCGGGCTAACATTATTTTCAGGTAGCAATTATTTGCAGGCGTCTTCAATACTTTTTTCGCATGACTGCATTGCCGAGATCGTTTTTTCAAGAAGAGTATCCAGCTCCCAGCCGAGCTTAGCAGCGCCATCTGATATTACGTCTCTGTTGCAGCCTGCAGCAAATCTCTTGTCCTTGAATTTTTTCTTCAAGCTCTTAACTTCCATTCCCTCGCATGATTTTTCGGGACGCATAAGAGCATAAGACCAGATAAGTCCGGTAAGCTCGTCAGCCGCAAAAAGCACCTTTTCCATCTCAAGTTCCGGCTCAACATCATAACATATTCCGAAACCGTGCGAGCAAACTGCATGAATCATTTCATCATTTGCCCCGCTTTCCTTGAGAAGCTCTTCTGCCTTCTTGCAGTGCTCCTCCGGCCAGTTTTCGTAGTCAATGTCGTGAAGGAGTCCGACCTGTCCCCAGAATTCTTCTTCATCAGCATATCCGAGGTCTTTTGCATACCATCTCATCACGCCCTCAACAGTAAGCGCGTGGCGAATATGGAACGAATCGCTGTTGTATTTTTTAAGAAGCTCAAATGCCTGTTCTCTGGTAAATGCGGAGGTAAGTGTTTTTTCTTCCATTTCGTTCTTCTTTCTGTCTCTATTAGTATATGTGGTAAAAATTAATAATCCTTAAAAATCTTATCACTGAAACGTTGAAATATCAAGATTCAAGGCGGCCGGAACGGGCATCAGTTTTCTCACTGGGCTTGATTACATATTATTCAATTGAGAGAGCAAATTCAAATTTAATCTCCTATCATCATGAACAGCTCAATTTCCTCTTCGTCTTCTGCTCCTGTTTCTAAAAATCCCATGTCATGATACAGCTTCAATGCTTTTGCGTTATCTTTGTTGCAGGTAAGCGCAACTCTGTCTGAACTGCCGAACGGTTTTGTTTTAATATAGTCGATTACCAGTTCAAGAGCTGCTCTCCCATAGCCTTTTCCTTGTTCTGCTTCATCGATCATCATATGCCAGATATCATATTCCGGTATATCGTAGTCATAGATGACCATAACATAGCCGACCATTTCATCATCGGCATAAACTCCAAAAGGCTGGCACTGATCACGATACACATAAGCCTGAGCCAAACTTCTAATAGGATGCGAAACGAACATTTCCTG